>NZ_JBGBPT010000004.1:25575-42590 GCF_041106355.1 Streptomyces sp. BF23-19
CGGACGGGCGTCCGGGGCTACGGGGTCAGCCGAGCGGTAGGTCCAGGTAGGACGGGGTGGCCTCCGGGGAGGTGAACGCCAGGCTCGCGCGCGGCAGGTTGGCGTCGCCGTAGAACGGGTCGCGGGCGTCGATCACCAGCATCAGCCGGTTGCCGCGCGGCACGTCGTAGGCGGTGGCCTGGAGCTCGATGTCCGCGCTGATCAGGCTGTCGGGCGGGGAGTCGAGGTCGGTGTACGGGGCGTGCGTGATGATGTGGGCCGTGCCGTCGGGTGCCGTGTCGAGGAGGTACGCGACGAAGGTGGATCCGGGGTTCGCCGCCCGGTACGTCACGCGCAGCCGCGGTATGCCGCGCAGCCGGGTGGTCTCGGCGGTCGGGTCCGTGGTCCATACGGCGGCGACGGTGCGGTCGATGTCCTGGGTCCGGTAGATCTTCGGGCGGCCGGCGATCTCCGCGTACCCGGACCGCACCACCTGGTCGGCGACGGTGGCCGGGGTGTCCATGCCGCACAGCACGGTCGACGTCCAGCCGGCCTGCGGCTCCTCGCCGAGCTCGCCGTCGTCCGCCAGGTGCAGCCGTTCCAGGCGTTCGGTGAGGGAGGGCCAGGTGGGGCGGGGTTCGAGGGTCTTGCTCCACATGATCTCGCCGAGCACCTGCCCCTCGGCGTCGACGCCGTTGTCGATGTCCTTGAGGTGGTGGTCGAGCCAGCGGTGGGCATCCGTCCAGATCCGGTTGGGCAGGCCGAGCATGCCGGTCATCTCGGGGCCGGAGTGGTCGCCGATGGAGACGGCGAGGCGTTTGGGACCGGTCAGTTCGTTGAACATCTTCAGCGTCTGGTTGGGCGGGAAGAGCGTCTCGTGCCAGGCGTGCGAGAAGAAGACGGGCACCTGGCGGCGGTTGAGCTCCTTGATGTGGGTGAAGGGTGAGCGGGTCTCGGCCCAGCGCAGGGTGCCCTGGACGTCGCGGTTGGCGAGGACGTTGTCGAAGACGCTCTGCGTCTGCGGGCTCAGCCGGGCCTTCGCGGCGGCGTCGAGCAGGGCCCGTACGGCCGCGATGTGCCGGGTGGAGTTCTCGTAGAAGGCCTCGCCGAGGTCGCCCCAGGTGCTGAGCGCGACCACGGCGTCGACGCGGGTGTCGTGCGCGGCGACGAGTTGGCTGATCCCGGAGCCGTACGAGTCCCCGAGGAAGCCGATCTTCGTCACCGGGCCGGTGCTGCGCTCGATGAGGTGGTCCAGGGCCCGGCTTCCGTCGGCGACGTCGAGCGGGCCCGCCACGTCGACCTGGCCCTCGGAGCCGGCGAAGCCGCGGGCGGAGTAGGCGAGGACGTTGTAGCCGCGGGCGGCGAAGAGGGAGGCCTGGACGGCGTACGGGAGCCAGCCGAGGTCGGTCCACGGCGAGGGCATGACGATCGCGGGGCGCGGCTGGGCGCCGGTGTGTCGCCAGAGCGCGGCGTCGAGGAGGTCCCCGTCGGCGCCGGTCACCTTGCCGCGGGTGAACACGGCGACCGAGCGGACCTCGGCGATCTCGGCGGCGCGGGCAGGGGCGAGGCCGGTGACGTCGCCGCTCTCCAGAGCGGTGACGAAGGCGGTCAGGGCGGTCGTGTCGAGTTCGGGGTAGAGGGAGAAGGGGGTGCGGGCGGCTGGAGTCACGTCAGTCCATCCTCTTCGTCGTCTTCTTCGTCTTCGTCGAATGAGCCGAGTGCGTCGAATGAGTCGGGTGAGCCGGGTGCGTCGAGTGACGCGAACGTGGGTGCGCCCGCCCGGGCCCGGAGCGGAGCGTTCAGTATCGACGGGACATCCGGTGACGTATCGCGAGTTTCCGGCTTACGGCCTGAATCGCCCCCTCCGTTCCCGCGGGCCGCCGCGCGGCGGGACCTGCGGCCGCTGCGCGACGCGGCAACTGCCTTTCCGGTGGGGTGGTTTGGTGCGGGTGGCGGGAAGGCGTCGCCACCCGAGAAAACCATGCAAGCATGCTTGATTGTTTTGCCGGGTGCTGCCAGTCTTCCCCTCACGCCGAGAAGGGGAGCGCACCGTGCCCGATCCGTCCGCCGCCGACGCAGCCGTCGCCGTCTTCGCAGATCTGCGTGAGGAGGGCCGTGAACTGGACTCCTTGGTAGGGGAGTTGACCGACCCCGACTGGGCCCGAGCCACCCCCGCCCCCGGCTGGACCATCGCCCACCAGATCGCCCACCTGCACTGGACCGACCGGGCCTCGCTCCTCTCCCTCACCGACGCCACCGGTTTCGGCCGGATGGTCGAGGAAGCCCTCAAGTCCCCCGACACCTTCGTCGACGAGGGCGCCCGCGAGGGCGCGGAGCAGCCCCCCGCCGAGTTGCTCGCCCGCTGGCGCACCACACGCGCCGCCCTCGACGAGGCGCTCGCCGCGGCCTCGCCCGACACCCGCTTCCCCTGGTACGGGCCGCCGATGAAGGCCGCCTCGATGGCCAGTGCGCGGATGATGGAGACCTGGGCCCACAGCCAGGACGTGGCCGACGCGCTCGGCGTGCGCCGTACCCCGACCGCGCGGCTGCGGCACGTGGCGCGGATCGGCGTACGGGCCCGCGACTACGCCTACGCCGTACACGGACTGCCCGCGCCCGCCGAGGAGTTCCGGGTGGAGCTGACGGCCCCCGACGGCGCGCGGGTGTGGGCGTACGGCCCGCCGGACGCCCCGCAGCGGATCACCGGACCCGCGCTCGACTTCTGCCTTCTGGTGACCCAGCGGGCCCACCGCGCCGACCTGGCCCTGACCGCGACCGGCCCCGACGCGGACCGCTGGCTGGACATCGCCCAGGCCTTCGCCGGCCCCGCGGGAACCGGCCGCGAGCCGGGGGCCGCACGGTGACCCGGCGCCCGCTCGTCATCGGCAACGCCTCCGGCTTCTACGGGGACCGCTCGGGCGCCCTGCGCGAGATGCTCACCGGCGGCCCGCTGGACGTGCTCACCGGCGACTACCTGGCCGAGCTGACCATGCTGATCCTGGGCCGCGACCGCCTGAAGAACCCGGACCTCGGCTACGCCAAGACCTTCCTGCGCCAGCTGGAGGAGGGGCTCGGGCTCGCGCACGAGCGCGGCGTACGGATCGTCGCGAACGCCGGCGGCCTGAACCCGGCCGGACTCGCCGACGCCGTACGGACTCTGGCCGCGAAGGCGGGCGTACCGGTGCGGGTCGCCCACGTCGAGGGCGACGATCTCACCGCGCGGGCGGACGGGGCGCTGACGGCCAACGCCTACCTGGGGGGCGCCGGGATCACGACCTGCCTGCGGGCGGGCGCCGACGTGGTGGTGACCGGCCGGGTCACGGACGCGGCGCTGGTCAGCGGCCCGGCCGCCTGGTGGTTCGACTGGGCCCCCGACGACTACGACCGACTGGCGGGAGCGGTGACCGCCGGCCACGTCCTGGAGTGCGGCACCCAGGCCACCGGCGGCAACTACTCCTTCTTCGCCCGCCACGACATCCGCCGCCCCGGCTTCCCGCTGGCGGAGATCTCCGAGGACGGCTCCGCGGTCATCACCAAACACCCCGGCACGGGCGGCGCCGTCACCACCGGCACCGTCACCGCCCAACTCCTCTACGAGACCCAGGGCGTGCGGTACCTCGGCCCGGACGTGACCACCCGCCTGGACACCGTCCGGCTGACCGACGAGGGCGCCGACCGGGTACGTGTCACGGGAGTGCGCGGCGAGGCCCCGCCGCCCTCGCTGAAGGTGGGCGTCACACGGATCGGCGGCTGGCGCAACGAGATCGTCTTCGTCCTGACCGGCCTCGACATCGAAGCGAAGGCGAACCTCGTCCGCACCCAACTCACCGAAGTGTTGGAGGGCGTGGCCGACACCACCTGGACCCTGGCTCGTACCGACCACGAGGACGCCGACACGCAGGAGACGGCCTCCGCCCTGCTGCGACTGGTGGTCCGCGACCCGTCCCCCGACCGGGTGGGCCGCGCCCTGACCTCGACGGCGATCGAACTGGCCCTCGGCAGTTACCCGGGCTTCCACGTCACCGCCCCACCCGGCCCGGCCCAGCCCTACGGCGTCTTCACCTCGACCCTGATCCCGTCGGACGAGGTCCCCCACACCGCGGTCCTCCCGGACGGCACCCGCCTCGCCGTCACGCCGACGGCCCCCGCCGCGGCCGCGGCCCCGCCGGCGTTCGAGGCACGGGAGTCCGAGGGCGGAGCCACCGCAGAACCGCCCGCAGAACCGCCCGCAGAACCGCCCGCGGGGCCGACCGTCCGCGCGCCCCTCGGGGCCGTGGCCGGCGCCCGCAGCGGCGACAAGGGCGGGGACGCCAACGTCGGCGTCTGGGTCGAGACCGACCCCGCCTGGCAGTGGCTGCTCCACACCCTCACGGTGGAGGCCTTCCAGGCCCTGCTCCCCGAGACCGCGCAGCACACCGTGGACCGGCACGTCCTGCCCCACCTGCGCGCCCTCAACTTCACCGTCACCGGCATCCTCGGCGACGGCGTCGCCTCCGGCCACCGCTTCGACCCCCAGGCCAAGGCCCTCGGCGAATGGCTCCGCGCCCGCCACCTCGACATCCCCGTCGTCCTCCTCCCGGCCCCGGAGGCCACCTCATGACCCGCCTCGGCACCACCGTCGACCCGCACGCCCCCGATCACGCGCAGGCCCGTACCGCGGCCCTGGAACGCCTCGCCGCCCTCGACGCCGAGCACGCCAAGGCCCTGGAGGGCGGGGGGGACAAGTACACGGCCCGGCACAAGAAGCGCGGCAAGCTCCTGGCGCGCGAGCGCGTCGAACTGCTCCTCGACCCCGACACCCCGTTCCTGGAACTGTCGCCGCTCGCCGCCTGGGGCAGCGACCACCCCGTCGGCGCCTCCATGGTCACCGGCATCGGCACCGTCGAGGGCGTCGAGTGCCTGATCACCGCCAACGACCCCACCGTCCGCGGCGGCGCCTCCAACCCGTGGACGCTGAAGAAGGCGCTGCGCGCCAACGAGATCGCCCGGCAGAACCGCCTCCCCGTCATCAGCCTCGTGGAGTCCGGCGGCGCCGACCTGCCCTCCCAGAAGGAGATCTTCATCCCGGGCGGCGCGATCTTCCGCGACCTCACCCGGCTCTCGGCCGAGGGCATCCCGACCGTCGCCGTCGTCTTCGGCAACTCCACCGCCGGAGGCGCCTACATCCCCGGCATGTCCGACCACACCATCATGATCAAGGACCGTTCCAAGGTGTTCCTCGGCGGTCCGCCCCTGGTCAAGATGGCCACCGGCGAGGAGAGCGACGACGAGTCCCTCGGCGGCGCCGACATGCACGCCCGCACCTCCGGACTCGCCGACCACTACGCCCTCGACGAGTACGACGCCATCCGCCAGGCCCGCCGCGTCGTCGCCCGCCTGAACCACCGCAAGCCGCACCAGGACCCGCCGAAGGCCGAGGAACCCCTCCACGACCCCGAAGAACTCCTCGGCATCGTCCCGCCCGACCTCAAGACCCCCTTCGACCCGCGCGAGGTCATCGCCCGGATCGTCGACGCCTCCGACTTCGACGAGTTCAAGCCCCTCTACGGCCCCAGCCTCGTCACCGGATGGGCCACCCTGCACGGCTACCCGGTCGGCATCCTCGCCAACGCGCAGGGCGTGCTCTTCAGCGCCGAGTCCCAGAAGGCCGCCCAGTTCATCCAGCTCGCCAACCAGCGCGACATCCCCCTCCTCTTCCTCCACAACACGACCGGCTACATGGTCGGCAAGGAGTACGAGCAGGGCGGCATCATCAAACACGGCTCGATGATGATCAACGCGGTCTCCAACTCCCGCGTCCCCCACCTCTCCGTCCTCATCGGCGCGAGCTACGGCGCCGGCCACTACGGCATGTGCGGCCGCGCCTACGAGCCCCGCTTCCTCTTCGCCTGGCCCAGCGCCAAGTCCGCCGTCATGGGCCCCCAGCAGCTGGCCGGAGTGCTCTCCATCGTGTCCCGCCAGTCCGCCGCCGCCAAGGGACTCCCGTACGACGAGGAGGCCGACGCCGGCATGCGCGCGTTCGTCGAAGCGCAGATCGAGTCCGAATCCCTGCCGATGTTCCTGTCCGGGCGGCTGTACGACGACGGCGTCATCGACCCGCGCGACACCCGTACCGTCCTCGGCCTGTGCCTGTCGGCCGTCCACAACGCCCCCGTCGAGGGCGCCCGTGGCGGCTTCGGCGTCTTCCGGATGTGAGCCCGCACATGACGAACCTGACCTCCCTCCTCGTCGCCAACCGCGGTGAGATCGCCGTCCGGATCTTCCGCACCGCCCGCGCCCTGGGCCTGGCCACCGTCGCCGTCCACTCCGACCCGGACGCCGACGCCCTGCACGTCCGCGACGCCGACGCGGCCGTACGCCTGCCCGGCGCCGCCCCCGCCGACACCTACCTGCGCGGCGACCTCGTCATCAAGGCCGCCCTCGCCGCCGGCGCCGACGCCGTGCACCCCGGCTACGGCTTCCTCTCCGAGAACGCCGACTTCGCCCGCGAGGTCCTGGCCGCCGGACTGACCTGGATCGGCCCGCCCCCCGAGGCCATCGAGGCCATGGCCTCCAAGACCCGGGCCAAGGAACTGATGCGCACCGCCGGGGTACCGCTCCTCGACCCCGTCGACCCGGCCACCGCCACCCCCGCCGACCTGCCCCTCCTCCTCAAGGCCGCCGCCGGCGGAGGCGGCCGCGGCATGCGCGTGGTCCGCGACCTCGACCAGCTCAAGGAGGCCCTCGACGCGGCCTCCGCCGAGGCCCGCTCCGCCTTCGGCGACGGCGAGGTCTTCGCCGAGCCCTACGTGGAACGCGGCCGCCACGTCGAGGTCCAGATCCTCGCCGACACCCACGGCACCGTCTGGGCGCTCGGCACCCGCGACTGCTCCCTCCAGCGCCGCCACCAGAAGGTCATCGAGGAAGCCCCCGCACCGGGCCTGCCCGAGTCCCTCCGGGAGACCCTGCACACCGCAGCCGTCGCCGCCGCCCGCGCGGTCTCGTACGAGGGAGCCGGCACCGTCGAGTTCCTCGTCACCGCCGACGGACGCCCGTACTTCCTGGAGATGAACACCCGCCTCCAGGTCGAACACCCCGTCACCGAAGCCGTCTTCGACCTCGACCTCGTCGCCCTCCAACTGCGCGTCGCCGAGGGCGCGGCCCTGCCCCCGGCACCCCCGCAGCCCACCGGCCACGCCGTCGAGGCCCGCCTCTACGCCGAGGACCCCGCCCAGGACTGGCGCCCGCAGACCGGCGCCCTGCACACCCTCACCATCCCCGGCGCGGTCCGCGTCGACACCGGCTTCACCGCCGGGGACACCGTCGGCATCCACTACGACCCCATGCTCGCCAAGGTCGTCGCCCACGCCCCCACCCGCCCCGAGGCCGTCCGGGCCCTCGCCGCCGCCCTCGCCGGAGCCCGCATCCACGGGCTCACCACCAACCGCGAACTCCTCGTACGGTCCCTGCGACACCCGGAGTTCGCCACCGGACAGCTCGACACCGGCTTCTACGACCGCCACCTCGACACCCTCACCGGCGACGCCCCGGACCCCACCCCCGCGGCCCTCGCCGCCGCCCTCGCCGAAGCGGCCCCCGGCCCGGACGCCCCCCTCGCCACCCGTCTCGGCGGCTGGCGCAACGTCCGCTCCCAGCCGCAGACCCGCCGCTACACCACGGCCGGCACCGAGTACGAGGTCCAATACCACCCGGTGAACCACCCCGGAATCCGCGTCCTGGCCGCCACCCCCGCCCTCGTCACCCTCGAAGTCGACGGCATCCGACGGGCGTTCCACGTGAAACACCACGCGAACGAGATCTACGTGGACTCCGCCCTCGGTGCCCACACCCTCACCCGCGTCCCCCGCTTCCCGGACCCCCAGGACCGCACGGAACCGGGCTCGCTGCTCGCCCCCATGCCCGGCACCGTCGTCCGCGTCGCCGAGGGCCTCGCCCCCGGCAGCACCGTCACCGCAGGCCGGCCCCTGCTCTGGCTGGAGGCCATGAAGATGGAGCACCGCATCCTCGCTCCCGCCTCCGGCACGCTCACCGCGCTCCACGTCGCCACCGGCCAACAGGTCGAGTTCGGCGCCCTGCTCGCCGTAGTCCAGGAGGAACCGCAAGCATGAGCTCCGTCATCGAAACCGAAGAGCACCACGCCCTGCGCGCCGCCGTCGCCGCCCTCGGGCAGCGCTACGGCCGCGAATACCTCGCCCGCGTCGCCCGCGAGGGCGGCCACCCCGACGAACTGTGGGCCGACGCCGCGAAGCTCGGCTACCTCGGGGTCAACCTCCCCGAGGAGTACGGCGGCGGAGGCGGCGGCATCGCCGAACTCTCCATCGTCCTGGAAGAACTCGGCGCCGCCGGCTGCCCCCTCCTCATGATGGTCGTCTCGCCCGCCATCTGCGGCACGGTCATCGCCCGCTTCGGCACGGACGCCCAGAAGCGGGCCTGGCTGCCCGGCCTCGCCGACGGCAGCCGCACCATGGCCTTCGGCATCACCGAACCCGACGCCGGATCCAACTCCCACCGCATCACCACCACGGCCCGCCGCGACGGCGACGACTGGATCCTCACCGGCCGCAAGGTCTTCATCTCCGGCGTCGACATCGCCGACGCCACCCTCATCGTCGGCCGCACCGAAGACGCCCGCACCGGCAATCTCAAGCCCTGCCTGTTCATCGTGCCGCGCGACGCCCCCGGCTTCGGCCGCACGGTCATCGACATGGAACTCGCGGCCGCGGAGAAGCAGTTCGAGCTCACCCTGGACGAGGTACGCCTGCCGTCCGCCGCGCTCGTCGGGGACGAGGACGCGGGCCTGCTCCAGCTGTTCGCCGGCCTCAACCCCGAGCGGATCATGACGGCCGCCTTCGCCATCGGGATGGGCCGCCACGCCCTGGCCAAGGCCGTCGACTACGCGAAGACCCGCCAGGTCTGGAAGCAGCCCATCGGCGGCCACCAGGCGGTGGCCCACCCGCTGGCCCAGGCCCACATCGAACTGGAACTGGCCCGCCTGATGATGCAGAAGGCGGCCCGCCTGTACGACGCGGGGGACGACATGGGGGCGGGCGAGGCGGCGAACATGGCCAAGTACGCCGCCGCGGAGGCCTGCGTCCGTGCGGTGGACCAGGCGGTCCACACCCTCGGCGGCAACGGCCTCACCCGCGAATACGGCCTGGCCTCCCTCATCACCGCCTCCCGCGTGGCCCGCATCGCCCCGGTCAGCCGGGAGATGATCCTCAACTTCATCTCCCACCAAACCCTGGGCCTCCCCAAGTCGTACTGACCGTCCCTGCGGGCCCCTGCGGTGCTCCTGCGGAGTTGCTCGGCGGTGTGGGGTGCTGGTCGGGCTGCCGGGCTACGCCGCACACCACCGAGCACCCACAGGGGCACGTACCCTCCCCGGAGGGGCGAAGTACCCCCATCCGCACACCACTCCGGAGGAGACATGGCCCCACTCGTGCACGCCGCCCAGGCGACCGGCATCGCCACCCTCGCCCTGGACTCCCCGGGCAACCGCAACGCGCTCTCCGCCGACCTCGTCGCGGAACTCCGCACCGCCCTCGCCACCGCATCCGCGGACCCCGCCGTCCGGGCCGTCGTCCTCACCCACACCGGCAACACCTTCTGTGCCGGGGCCGACCTCAAGTCCCCCTGCGATCCGGCCGACTTCCTCGCCCTGCTCCGCGAGATCGCCGAGCTGCCCGAGCCCGTGGTCGCCCGGGTCACCGGACACGTCCGGGCCGGCGGCCTCGGGCTGCTCGGCGTCTGCGACATCGCCGCCGCCGGACCGCAGTCCTCGTACGCCTTCACCGAGACCCATCTGGGCCTGGCCCCCGCCGTGATCTCCATGCCGCTGCTGCCGCGCCTCGACCCGCGCGCCGCCGCCCGCTACTTCCTCACCGCCGAAGCCTTCGACGCCGCCGAGGCCGCCCGGATCGGCCTGCTCACCCTGCACGGCGAGGACGTGGACACGGCCCTGGAGCCCGTACTCGCCGGCCTGCGCAAGGCCTCCCCGCAAGGGCTGGCCGCGACCAAGGCGCTGACCTCCGCCGCCGTACGCGAGGCCCTCACCCGCGACGGCTCCCGTCTCACCGAGCTGTCCGCCGCACTCTTCGCCTCCGACGAGGCCCGCGAAGGCATCACCGCCCGTTTCGAGCGCCGGGAACCGTCATGGTCGCTGTGACGGGCCCCAAGCAGGCGCGTAGCCGCGTCACCCGCCGCCACCTCCTGGAGGCGGCCGTGTCCTGCCTGGCGGAGCACGGCTGGGCCGGGTCGACCGTCTCGGTCGTCGCCGAACGGGCCGGGGTCTCGCGCGGCGCCGCCCAGCACCATTTCCCGACCCGCGAGGACCTGTTCACCGCGGCTGTCGAGTACGTCGCCGAGGAGCGGTCCACCGCCCTGCGCGACCTCTTCCACGCCGGCCCGGCCGCCCGCCCCGTCGTGGTGGAGGCACTGGTCGACCTGTACACCGGCGCCCTCTTCCGGGCCGCGCTCCAGTTGTGGGTGGCCGCCTCCAACGAGGAGCAGCTGCGCCCCCAGGTCACCGAACTGGAGGCCCGGGTGGGCCGCGAGACCCACCGCATCGCCGTCGAGCTGCTGGGCGCGGACGAGTCGGTGCCGGGCGTACGGGAGACCGTGCAGGGCCTGCTGGACATGGCGCGGGGGCTCGGCCTGGCCAATGTGCTCACCGACGACACGGCCCGCCGGGCCCGGGTGGTCGCCCAGTGGTCCCGGATCCTGGACGCGGCCCTCGGCTGAGTGGGCGGGAACGAGAAGGGCGCCGCACCCCGCACGCGGGATACGGCGCCCTGCACGTGCACCTGCTACGCGGTCTCGGCGATGTCCGCGTAACCCTCGATCTCCTGCGGGTTGCGCCGCCCCGGCCCGATGTAGCGGGCCGAGGGCCGCACGAGTCGGCCCGTGCGCTTCTGCTCCAGGATGTGCGCCGACCAGCCGGCGGTCCGGGCGCAGCTGAACATCGACGTGAACATGTGCGCCGGAACCTCGGCGAAGTCCAGCATGATCGCGGCCCAGAACTCCACGTTCGTGGCGAGCACCCGGTCGGGGCGGCGCGCGTGCAGCTCCTCCAGCGCGGCCTTCTCCAGCGCGGCGGCCACCTCGTAGCGCGGCGCGTCGAGCTCCTTGGCCGTGCGCCGCAGCACGCGGGCGCGGGGGTCCTCGGCGCGGTAGACGCGGTGCCCGAAGCCCATCAGTCGCTCGCCCTTGTCGAGGGCCTTCTTCACGTACGCCACGGCGTCGCCGGTGCGCTCGATCTCCTCGATCATGCCGAGGACGCGGGACGGCGCCCCGCCGTGCAGCGGTCCCGACATGGCGCCGACCGCGCCGGACAGCGCGGCGGCGACGTCCGCGCCGGTCGACGCGATCACCCGTGCGGTGAAGGTGGAGGCGTTCATGCCGTGCTCGGCGGCCGAGGTCCAGTACGCGTCGACGGCCTTGACGTGCCGCGGGTCCGGCTCGCCCCGCCAGCGGATCATGAACCGTTCGACGACGGACTCGGCCTTGTCGATCTCCCGCTGCGGCACCATGGGCAGGCCCTGGCCGCGGGCGGACTGGGCGACGTACGACAGCGCCATCACGGCCGCGCGCGCGAGATCGTCGCGGGCGGTCTGCTCGTCGATGTCCAGCAGCGGTTTCAGACCCCACACGGGGGCGAGCATGGCGAGCGCGGACTGGACGTCGACACGGATGTCACCGGAGTGGACCGGGATGGGGAAGGGTTCGGCGGCCGGCAGGCCCGGGTTGAAGGCACCGTCGACCAGCAGGCCCCAGACGTTCCCGAAGGAGACGTGGCCGACGAGGTCTTCGATGTCGACGCCCCGGTAGCGGAGCGACCCGCCTTCCTTGTCGGGCTCGGCGATCTCCGTCTCGAACGCGACGACCCCTTCGAGCCCGGGTACGAAGTCGGACATCAGGCGGCTCCTCAGATAGTGCGAACACGCGCGGCTCCCGGCGTGACTCGCGGTCCGGCGCGGTCATCCCCGTTGATGCCCGGCACGGCCGTCGGTCACCCGCTCGGGGACCTTCGGACCGGCCCCAAGATTTTGGCCGCTCCGCCCCGACTGCGGAAGCGTGACATACGGCACACCGTCACCGGTCCGGCTGCGGCAGGATGGCGAGCGTGACCGATCAGGACATTGACCCCGCCATGATGCGCAAGCAGTACCGCTCGGAGATCGTCGAGGAGGGGAGTCTCGCCGAGAATCCGATGGACCAGTTCGCCCTCTGGTTCCAGCAGGCCGCCGACTCGCATCTCTTCGAACCGAACGCGATGGTCGTATCGACGGCCACCCCCGACGGGCGGCCCAGTTCGCGGACGGTGCTGATGAAGCAGTTCGACGGCCGGGGCTTCGTCTTCTTCACCAACTACGCCTCCCGTAAGGGTCGCGAGCTGGCCGAGAACCCGCACGTCGCGCTGCTCTTCCCCTGGCATCCGATCGCCCGCCAGGTGATCGTCACCGGTACGGCGGCCCGGATCGGCCGCGACGAGACGGCGGCGTACTTCCGCTCCCGCCCGCACGGCTCCCAGCTGGGTGCCTGGGCCAGCGAGCAGTCCAGCGTGATCGCATCCCGTGCGGAGCTGGACCGGCGCTACGCCGAGCTGGAGGCCCGCTACCCGGAGGGCGAGCAGGTGCCGGTGCCGCCGGAATGGGGCGGCCTGCGTGTGTTCCCGGAGGCGGTGGAGTTCTGGCAGGGCCACGAGAACCGCCTGCACGACCGCCTGCGCTATGTCCTGGACGGGGACAAGTGGCACGTGGAGCGGCTCTGCCCGTAGGGCCGGCCGGAGGGCGGGAAACGCAGACGACCCGCGGGCTCGGGTTTCTCTCCTGCAGTGAGAGAAGCCGGCCGGACGTAACCGGCGAGCCCGCGGGTCGGGTGACTGCTTGGGATTGGCGCCGGGCGATCCGCCGGGCACCGCACTGGGTGCGCTACTGACGACGGGCCCTAGCCCGCAGCCACCTCACGCGTCCGGTTTCCGTACATTGCGGCAACCACCTCCCTTCTCGTGTACGTCCGAGCCTAGGCAGGCGTCGCGGGAGCCACAACTGTTTATTTCCCCGCCGCGGCGGGAGAGGGTGGCGCCTGTACGGAGCAAGATCCAAGGGGGCGACACACTGGAAGTGATGCGGCCGCGCGAGTACCGGAGGGGGCCACGGGGCCGGCGTTTTCACGTCGTGATCATCATTGGGTTGGGGGCCATCTGCCTGAAGCTCCAGGACGGGCCGTGGTCCGATGGCGTCACGTGGCTGCTCACCGGCCTGACCCTGGTCCTCGGCGCACTCGGCGGATACAGCCTGAGGTTCAGATTCACCACCGTCGACGATCAGGGCATCACCACGGGCACCTGGTGCCGCGTGCGCCGACTCCCTCGGGACGGTATCCACGACATCCGCACCGCCGCCGTGGCCGAGATCGCACCCGGACCCAGGACCCTCACGTACGCCTACCGATCCGACGGCTGGCGCGTCCTCCTGAAGTGCGTGGACGACGAGGAGTTGCCGGCCCTCGCCCTGGAAGTCGCCATGCTTCGGTCCCTCCTGCGGGAGCGGCGCCCGGCCGACTGGGCGCCGGACCTGCGGGCGGAGCCGCACATCGCCCGCCAGACGGCGCGGGAGGACCGGACGGACCGGTTCTTCGGGTGGATGACGGGGTGGGGGAGGCTCGTCGTGATCTTCGCTCTCGCTGTCCTCTTCGTGGCGGGGATCGTCGTCTACGAGACCCTCTTCGACGGCTCCTGACAGGATTTCCCGCACCCAATCCGCCGAAAGCGGTGTGGGGTGCGTCACGTTCCAGTTCAATGATCTGACGTGCCGCACACGCGAACACCTGCAGGGGGTGCCAGGTGAGTGCTTACGGACGTGACGAGACCGCCGACGATCTGCTCGCAGCGCTGTTGGACGGGATGGACGCCGCCTTGTGCGCGTTCGACTCCGACGGCGTGATCACCCACTGGAACCGGGAGGCCGAGCGGATCCTCGGTTGGACCGCCGCCGAGGCCGTGGGCCGCAAGGGCTTCGAGGGGTGGGCGGTGCGGGCCGCCGACGCGCACGACGTCCAGGAGCGGCTGATGTCGGCCCAGCACGTGCCCGGCCGGCAGGTGCACGAGTTCGCGCTGCTGACCAAGGACGGCGGGCGCGTCCTCGTACGGACCCAGTCCGCCGGGGTGCCGGGCGCGGACGGGAAACCCGCCGGCGTGTACTGCGCCTTCAGCGAGGTGCACGCCCAGATCGACCTGGAACGCTCCATCGCGCTGAGCGAGGCCCTGATGGAGGACGCCTCGTGGGGTGTCGTCCTGGTCGACGTCGACCTGCGGCCCGCCGTCGTCAACGCGCACGCCGCACGGGCCTTCGGGACCGGCCGCACCGCACTGCTCGGGCGACCCCTGGGAGAACTGCTGACCCAGGGCGTCGAGGAGCTGGAGGGCGCGCTCCAGCACGTGCTCGCCGAGGGGGCCCCGCCCGCGCCGGTGGAGATGTGGGTGTCGGTGCGCACGCCGGAGGGGGTGCGGCGCAGGTGTTGGCGGTGCGGGTTCCTGCGGCTGGCCTCGCCGCTCGCGGAGGAGCCGGTACCGCTGGGCGTCGGCTGGCTGTTCCAGGACGTCACCGAGGCCCGGCAGGAGCAACTGGACACCGCGCAGCTGCGGTTCCGCTCGCATCAGCTCCACCGTGCGGGGCGGGCCGCCGCCGAGTGCGAGGACCCGGCCGAGGCGGCCGCCGTCCGCCTGGACTTCGCCCTCGCCGGCTTCGCCGAGCACGCGCTGCTGGACGTACTGGACCCCACGGCCGACCCCGAGCGGCGCAGGCTCGTACGGTCCGCGGCGTCGCCGCCGGCGTTGCCGGGTCCCGGGGCGATCCCCGTCGGGTACGTGGCCGGGCACCCGGCGCTGCAGGCCCTGGACCGGATCGGCTCGGTGCGCACCAGCGCCCCGCGGGGGGAGGCGGACGCGGAGTGGTCGCGGGTCCGCCGGTGGCCCGAGGGCGCCGCGCACGTGCTGTGCACGGTGCTGCGCAGCCGGGGGCGGACCCTGGGGGTGCTGACGTTCCTGCGCGGGCCCTCGCGGGTGGCCTTCGAGCGCCCGGACGCGGTGTACGCGGAGGAGGTCGCGGCCCGGGTCGCGGCCGATCTGGACCTGGCGGCGGGTCCGGGCGGCCGCCCGGAAGGGACGGACTGAGCGCGGCTCAGTGCCGGAAGAAGATCCGGTCGCCGTACTCCTGCATCACGCGGCCGTTCCACTCGTGGCCGCCGTCGACGTTGCCCGAGCGCAGCAGCGGGGGCTCGATCCCGCGGGCGGCGAGTTCGCCGGCCGCCGCCGCCATGACGGCCTGCATGATCGCGCTGGTCACGACGGTGGAGGCGGGGGCGAAGGGCGCGTCGATGCCGTCGATGCTCAGCTCGGCGTCACCGACCGCGATCTTGCTGTCGAGGACGACGTCGCAGTGGTCCTTGAGGAAGGTGCCGGACAGGTGTCGTGACTTGGTCTCGGTCGCGTACGCCACCGAGGTCACGCCGATGACCTTGAGGCCGATGGCGCGGGCGTTCATCGCCATCTCGACGGGCAGGGCGTTGCGCCCGGAGAGGGAGATGATCACGAGGACGTCGCCGTCGGCGGCGGGGCTGCTGTCGAGGACGGCGCCGGCCAGGCCGTCGACCCGCTCCAGGGCGCTGCCCAGGGTCGCGGGCATGACGTCGATGCCGACCGTGCCCGGGACGGCGAGGAAGTTCATCAGGGCGAGGCCGCCGGCCCGGTAGACGACGTCCTGGGCGGGCAGCGAGGAATGTCCGGCGCCGAAGGCGAAGAGCCGGTTGCCGGCGGCGACCGCGTCGGCGATGAGGGAGCCGGCCTCGGCGATGTGCGGGGCCTCCTCGTCCCGCACCCGCTCCAGCAGACCGATGGCGGCATCGAAGAACTGACCGGCCAGCTTGCTC
The DNA here is from genome assembly GCF_041106355.1 of Streptomyces sp. BF23-19. Taxonomy (NCBI): domain Bacteria; kingdom Bacillati; phylum Actinomycetota; class Actinomycetes; order Kitasatosporales; family Streptomycetaceae; genus Streptomyces; species Streptomyces sp. BF23-19. The sequence goes on from NZ_JBGBPT010000004.1 coordinate 41,482, forward strand.
TCGCTCATACGCCGATGGCCCTTCCAGAGGTGGGGGAGCGTCCGTGTCCGCCGCTCACCGTGCGGTCTGGACCAAGGGCGTGTCAATACGAACGTCAATCCCGCGCCGAAAGCTCTGGTCGTGGGTCCCGGACATCCCCGGACGATCTTCCCGGGGATGTCCGGGAGATGTCCGGGAGCGGTCTTGACCCACGGCACGGGACGGTTGTCGGCCCGATGCGTCAGAATTGGGGGTAGGGCCAGCGCACGCAATCCGAGGGGCACGAATGTCCGGACTGATCGATACCACGGAGATGTATCTCCGCACCATCCTCGAGCTGGAAGAGGAAGGCGTGGTCCCCATGCGCGCCCGTATCGCCGAGCGGCTCGATCAGAGCGGTCCGACGGTGAGCCAGACGGTGGCGCGCATGGAGCGCGACGGCCTGGTGGCCGTCGCCAGCGACCGCCACCTGGAGCTGACGGAGGAGGGGCGCCGACTGGCTACGCGGGTGATGCGCAAGCACCGGCTCGCGGAGTGTCTGCTCGTCGACGTCATCGGCCTGGAGTGGGAGCAGGTGCACGCGGAGGCCTGCCGGTGGGAGCACGTGATGAGCGAGGCGGTGGAGCGGCGGGTGCTGGAGCTGCTGCGTCACCCGACCGAGTCGCCGTACGGGAACCCGATCCCGGGGCTGGAGGAGCTGGGTGAGAAGGCCGAGGCGGACCCGTTCCTCGAGGACGGGATGGTCAGTCTGTCCGAGCTCGACCCGGGCACCGAGGGCAAGACCGTGGTCATCCGGCGGATCGGCGAGCCGATCCAGACGGATGCCCAGCTGATGTATACGCTCCGGCGGGCGGGCGTGCAGCCCGGCTCGGTGGTGAGCGTGACCGAGTCCCCGGGTGGTGTGCTGGTCGGCAGCGGCGGTGAGGCTGCCGAGCTGGACGTGGAGGTCGCCTCGCACGTGTTCGTGGCGAAGCGCTGACCCCCGGTGCGTCGGCGTTCGCGTCGGCGTGGAGCGGATGTGTCCGATGGACGGTTCCGTACGAGCCGTGACCCAGGGGGTCCTGCCCCACGGTGCGTGACCCGTACGGATGACCAGCCCTTGGTGTGGGTGGTCCCGGCGCCTTTCGGCG
>NZ_JBGBPT010000004.1:42600-84748 GCF_041106355.1 Streptomyces sp. BF23-19
CCGAAAGGCGCCGGGACCGATCCTCCCCTGGTGACCTGGAGCCCCGAGCTCTCAAGGTCGTCCCCTCGGACCGTCTTCCCCGAGCGGCCCGCCTCCCTGTTGAAAGGATCTCCATCGGCAGCGGCGGCCAATCCTTGAGCAAGGTCACTCGAAAGAGCGGTGTTGTGGGCGAGAAACCCGTTTTCGAATACGGGTTCGATAGTCTGGCGGGGAGCGAAGGGGGTGCATCTGCGGTGGTACAACGCGTCGATGTGACAGGGGCCGACGGTGTGCGCCTGGCCGCCTGGGAGTTCCGCGAAGCAGAGGCCGAGCCCGACACCCGCCCCGGGGTGCTGTTACTGCACGGCCTGATGGGCCGCGCCTTCCACTGGGCCGGCACCGCCCGCTGGCTCCGCGAGCGCCGCCGCGTCGTGGCCCTGGACCAGCGCGGACACGGCCAGAGCGGCCGCCCGCCCGCCGCCCCCGACGGCACCCCCACCGCCCTGGGCCGCGAGGCCTTCGTGGCCGACGCCGAAGCGGTCGTCGAGCAGCTCGGCCTCGCCCCCGTGACGCTGATCGGCCACTCCATGGGCGCCCTCACCGCCTGGCAGCTCGCGGCCCGCCGCCCGGAGCTGGTCGAGGCCGTGGTCATCTGCGACATGCGCGCCTCCGCCCTGGGCGCGGCCTCCCAGCAGGAATGGGAGGACTGGTTCCACCACTGGCCCCTGCCCTTCCCCACCCAGGACGCGGCCCGCCGTTGGTTCGGCGAGGACGACCCCCGGGTGGAACGCCCCGATCCCGGCCGCGGCGCCTTCTTCGCCGAGGTCATGCACGAGGCCGCGGACGGCTGGCGCCCGGTCTTCTCCCGCCGCCAGATGCTGACGGCCCGCGAGACCTGGGTGCACGACGCGCACTGGGAGGAGCTCGCCCAGGTCCGCTGCCCGACCCTGGTGGTCCGCGGCCTGGACGGCGAACTGGGCCGGGCCGAGGCCCAGGAGATGGTCCGCGTCCTCCCGGCCGGCCAGTACGCGGAAATCCCCGACGCGGGCCACTACCTCCACTACGACCAGCCGACGGCCTGGCGCGAAGTCCTGGAACCCTTCCTCGACGGCATCAAGGCCGAAGCCCCCTGACCACGCCGACGCGTGTGCCCCTCCCACCCCGGGAGGGGCACAACGGTCCAGTGGGATCCGCACGTCTCGACTCCCGGTCGACCCCCTCCTCGTAGGGGTCGAACGATGCCCGGCCCGTTCCGGCGTGGTCGACGGTCGGTGGTCGGCGGTCGGGGGTCAGCCCTTGCTGACCGCCCAAAGGATCTCCGGAAGCTGCCGCGCCACCTTCGGGGCCGCGAGCCGCAGGCCCGCCCACGCGGCCAGCAGACCCCACACCACACCCAGCGGGAGCACGATCCAGGAGATGCCCTGGTGGTCACCCACCTGGAGCCAGATCGTCAGGGCGATCACCGGGGCGGAGATCACCGCCGAGACCAGCAGCCCGGCGAAGATGCCCGCCCAGGCGAGCCCGCCCTGCCCGGGGGCGACGTTCTTGAAGGCGCCGTCCGACGGGATCGAGTACGGGAAGCGGGCCGAGGCCAGTGCCCCCGTGCAGAGCATCGAGCCCAGCAGGGCCAGGGCCAGGCCGGTGGCCGCCGGGAGGGCCGACCAGTCACCGATCACGGCGGCCGTGATCACGGTGACCAGGACCGTGTACGGGACGGTGACCAGGGCCAGAGCGGCGGCCCGCGCCCGCAGTTCCACGTACGCGTCGTGCGTGGACGAGATGGTCTGCGCGACCATCCAGAAGGCGGAGGTGTCCTGGCCGAACTGGTTGTACATCTGCATGCCGAGCATGCCCGCGCCGAAGCAGCCGAGGTAGACGGATCCCGTGCCCTGGAGGGCGTTGAAGACCGGGATGATCAGGCCGATCGCGAGCGCGGTCACCCAGGCCGCCTTGGTCTTCGGGTCGCGGACGGCGTAGCGCAGCGTGCGCTGCATGGTCGCGCCCGTCCGGCCGCCGGGCAGCAGGGACCACAGCCCGCCCGCCCCACGGTCCTTCATCGGCCGGGCCGCGGTGATGGTCGAGCCGTCCGGGGTGACCATCAGCTTGGTCAGGCTCCGCTCCCAGAACCACAGGAGTCCGGCCACGGCGGCCAGGGTCAGCGCCAGTTGGGCGGCCGCCACCCCGTACGCGCCCTCGCTCGCCGAGTCCACCATGCCGACGGCGGTCGCCGGCGGCAGCCAGCGCACCACGGCCTCGACGGGCTCCAGGGAGGCCAGACCGCCCGCCTGGAACAGGCTCTGGCTGGCGAAGTTGGCCAGCTGCCCGCCCACGGCGATCAGCAGACCGCTGAGCACGGCCAGGTCGCGCCCCTTGCGGCTGGTCAGCAGCCGCACGTTGGCCGTGGCCATGGCCCGCGCGAGGGTCACGCAGCCGAGCACCAGCAGGGGCGCGGCCACCACGGCCGCCACCGCGCCGGCGGCGCCGCGCGCGACGGCCAGTACGGAGCCGACGGCCAGGCACAGCGTGAAGAGCGGCCCGATGCCGACCAGCGAGGAGGCGAGGAGGGCCCGTACGAGCGGACGCGGGCGCAGCGGCAGCATCACCAGCCGGCTCGGGTCGAGGGTCTCGTCCCCGGCGGGGAAGAACAGCGGCATGAAGGCCCAGCCGAGGGCCAGGACGGCGGCGAGCAGGACGACGACGGTGCCCGCGTGGGCGTTCCCGTGGAGCAGGGCCAGGCCGAGCGTCACGAAGAAGCCGACGATCAGGGCGAAAGCGAGCGTCGAGAAGTAGGCGGCCTTGCGCTTCGAGGAACCCTTCAGGCCGTTGCGCAGCAGCGACAGCTTGAGGCGGACGAAGACCGAGGTCAGCGGGATCGACGCGACGGACGAGGCCCCGGCGGTTCCGGCGGACCCGGCGGGTCCGGTGACGGAGGTGATCACCGTGCCGGCCGGGCCGGCGGCGGGCGAGGTCATCGCGATCCCGCCCCGGAGCCGCCGCCGAGCCACTCCAGCGAGTCCCCGGCCGCGTCGCGCCCGTGGGCGCCGACCAGTTCGAGGAAGGCGGCCTGCAGCGAGGGCGCGGAGCCCCGTACGTCGGCCAGCGGGCCCGCGGCGCGGATCCGGCCGGCGGCCATCACGGCCACCCAGTCGCACAGCGACTCGACGAGCTCCATCACGTGGGAGGAGAAGATGACGGTGGCACCGGAGGCCGTGTAGCGCTCCAGCACCCCGCGGATGGTCTGCGCCGACACCGGGTCGACGCCCTCGAACGGCTCGTCCAGGAAGAGCACTTCGGGGTTGTGAAGCAGGGCGGCCGCCAGGCCGATCTTCTTGCGCATACCGGTCGAGTAGTCCACGACCAGCTTGTGCTGCGAGCCCGCGAGGTCCAGGACGTCCAGCAGCTGCGTCGCCCGCTTGTCGGTCTCCTCGCCCGGCAGCCCCCGCAGCCGGCCCATGTAGCCGAGCAGTTCGCGGCCCGACAGCCGCTCGAAGAGCCGCAGCCCCTCGGGCAGTACGCCGATCCGCGCCTTCACCTCGGTCGGGTCGGCCCACACGTCGTGCCCGGCGACGTGGACCCGCCCCATGTCGGGGCGCAGCAGGCCGGTCACCATCGACAGCGTGGTCGTCTTGCCCGCCCCGTTCGGGCCCACCAGTCCGATGAACTGCCCCGCGGGCAGTTCCAGGTCGATCCCGGCGACGGCCACCTGCTCGCCGAACCGCTTCCACAGACCTTCCACCCGCACGGCGGGCGGCGCGGATCGCGCGCCACCCGTTCCGTACGTCCCACCCGTCGCATCGCCCTGGTCCGGCATGCGCCTGCCTCTCATTACGTCCCCGTTGGTCGTTCCTTCTTCACCATAGGAGGAGGGGGAGAGGCTTGAGCAGTTACTTATGTCATCAGTTTTCGCCCTGATTTCGCATGTCCGGCGGGCGGTTCCGGCGGGCGCGTGCCGCGGGTCGGTCAGCCCTGGCGGCGCTTGCGTTCCGCCGCGGCCTCGCTGCCGCACGCGTACGCCAGCGCGTCGATCAGCTCCTCCGTGTCCGGCAGCCACCGGTTCGCCGGCGTGGGCCGCCGCGCCCACTGGACCGAGCCCCGGCCGCCGAAGCGGGTGGGAGGTGCCGCCACGTACTCGCCCTCGCCCCGCGCCACCAGGTCGATGGTGGCGGCCGGCCAGCCCAGCTTGCGCACCAGGTCGGGCACCTTGACGCCGGCACCCGGCAGGACGAAGAACAGCATCCGGTGGTCGGGGGTGAGGGTGACCGGCCCGAGGGTGCGCTCCATCCGCTCCAGCCGGGCCAGCGCGAGGAATCCGGCCGACTCGGGCACGTCCAGCGCGTCGAACGTCCGGCCCGTGGGCAGCAGGATCGAGGCCAGCGGGTGCTTCGCCCAGATCCGTCGGACCTGCACGGCGCTGCCGGTGGCCTGCGCCGCCCAGTCCTTCACCGCCGGGTGGGCGCCGGGCGTCGGGCAGTCCGCGGCCGCGCAGGAGCACAGCTCGCGGCCGTCCGCGGGCTCCAACCAGGTGCCGGCGAAGACATCCCAGTGCCGTTCTTCCGCGTACCGCACGGCATGGTCCAACAGCTGCTCGCCGCGCTGCTTGGGGATGGGTGCGGTCTCCGTGACTGTGATGGTCTCTTCCACGCCCATCACAACTCCTCGGGTCACCCGGGGTTACGGGCGTAAACCAAGGGGCGGGCGGAGCATCGATCCTGCATACGGGGCGCACTGGTGCACGCGTGGGGGCGCGTAGGAGGCCGGGGCGCCGGAGTTGGGTAGCGACACGACGCAGAGCGGAAGATTCTCCGCACATCAGGCGGGAAGTGATCATTCCAACGGATCACCCGCGGTCAGCAGGGGGTTTTCATGGCAGCCAGGCCTCTCGTCGCCCGCCAGCCGAACGAACGGCTGCAGGCGCTCATCCAGGAAGCCGGGTGCTCCAACGCCGGGCTCGCCCGGCGCGTGAACATGTGCGGGGCCGAGCACGGCCTCGATCTCCGCTACGACAAGACCTCCGTGGCCCGGTGGCTGCGCGGCCAGCAGCCGCGCGGCCGGGCTCCCGGAATCATCGCCGAGGCGCTCGGGCGCAAACTGGGCCGGACCGTCACCATCGACGAGATCGGCATGGCCAACGGGAAGAACCTCGCCTCCGGCGTCGGCCTGCAGTTCTCCCCGACCGTCATCGGCGCCATCGAGCAGGTCTGCGAGCTGTGGCGCAGCGACGTCGGCCGCCGCGACTTCCTCGCCGGCTCCAGCGTGGCCGCCTCCGCACTCGTGGAGCCGAGCCGCGACTGGCTGATCACCGGGGCGGACACCCAGGTCGCCCGCAGCGGCGGCTCGCGGGTCGGCATGCCGGACGTGGAGGCGGTCCGCGCGACCACCGAGGCCCTCAAGGACCTCGACCACCGCTTCGGCAGCGGGCACGTCCGGCCGGTGGTCGTGCACTACCTCAACTCGGTGGTGTCGGGGCTGATCGGCGGTTCGTACCGGGAGCCCGTCGGGCGGGCCCTGTTCGCGGCCGTGGCCCGGCTGACCGAGCTGGCCGGCTACATGGCGGTGGACACGGGCCAGCCGGGCCTGGCCCAGCGCTACTACATCCAGGCGCTACGCCTCGCCCAGGCGGCGGGGGACAGGGCGTACGGGGGCTACGTGCTCGCGGCGTCCATGAGCCACCTCGCCGCCGAACTGGGCAACCCGCGGGAGATCGCGCAGCTGGCCCGGGCCGCCCAGGAGGGGACGCGCGGGCAGGTCACCCCGCGGGTCGAGGCCATGTTCTACGCGGCCGAGGCGCGCGGGCACGCCCTGCTCGGGGACACCCGGGCGACGGCGGTGCTGTCGGGGCGGGCGGTGAGCGCGCTGGAGCGGGCGGAGCCGGAGTCGGGCGACGACCCGGTGTGGATCCGCCATTTCGACACGGCGTACCTGGCGGACGAGCTGGCGCACTGCCACCGCGACCTGGGCCAGGCGGACGCGGCGGCCAGGCGGGCGGAGGAGGCCCTGCGGGGCCTCCCGGCGGGCAAGGCGCGCCGCCGGGCCATCGGGCTGCTGCTGCTGGCGGCGGCGCAGGTGCAGCAGCGGGAGGTGGAACAGGCCTGTCTGACGGCGACGCAGGCGGCGGAACTGCTGGAGGGGCTCCGCTCGAACCGGGGAGTGGAGTACCTGGACGACTTCCGGGCGCGGCTGGAGCCGTACCGGGAGGAGGCGGCGGTACGGGAGTTCGCGGCGCGGCTGGAGGTGACGGCGTAGGCGGGGTGTCCTGTCGGTCGAGCCCGGCCTGATCGGCAGGACACCCGTAGAGCGAGGCCGGACGGGGTTCGGGGTGCTCTCACGGTGGCGGTGCGTGACGGGGTAGCGTGGCCCGACGGTTCCGTAGGGTCGGGCGAGTCGGAGAAGGAGTCCCGGTGACGCAGAGCGGACAAGGGGGCGCCCCCCAGCCGGGTGGCCCGTGGGGTCCGGACCCGGCGTCCGGGTACCCGGCGTACCCCGAGCAGCAGGCGCCCCAGCAGGCGCAGCAGCAGCCGGAGCAGCAGCAGCTGCATCAGTCGCAGCCCGGGGCCGCGTACGGATATCCGCAGGCCTATCCCGGCCCGCAGGCCGCGCCCGGTCATGTGGTGGGGCCCGGCTACGAGGGGCCGGGGGATCCGCACGGCTACGGCTATCCGCCGCTGCCCGAGGCCGCGACGCAGTACATTGCGCCGGTCCCGGCCGCGCCCGGCCACGAGGAGGCGGCGACCCAGTACATCCCGCCCGTCCCGGCGGCGCCCGGCCACGACGAGGCGGCGACGCAGTACATTCCGCCGGTTCCGGCCGCGCCCGCGCACGAGGAGGCGGCGACCCAGTACATCCCGCCGGTCCCCGCCGACCGCGCCGTGGACGGGTTCGACGGGCTCTTCCGGGGCGACGACTCCGCCGGGCACACCCAGCACCTGCCGCCCGTGCAGGAGCCCGTGCTGCGCCCCCAGCCGCCGCGCCCCCGGTCGCAGCGCCCGCAGCAGCCCCAGTACCAGCAGCCGCACCCCCAGCACCCGCAGTACCAGCAGCCGCACCCGCAGCAGCAGTACGCCCCGCCCCCGGAGACCGGGCGCAAGGTCTCGCCGGCGATCATCGCCGCGGTGGTGATCGGGCTGGCCGTCGTCGGGCTCGGGGTCGGTTCGCTGCTCGCCGACGACAAGCCGCAGAACAACGACCCGGGCGCGGTCGCCGCCGCCCCGACCGCGAGCGGCGGTTCCGCGGCCCCCGGCGGCGAGGCCCCGGTCGACCCGGCCCGCCCGCAGGCCGTCCAGCTGGACAAACTCCTCGCGGACAGCAACGACAGCCGGGCCGCGGTGATCAAGGCCGTGGAGGACATCAAGGGCTGCAGCAACCTCGACCAGGCGGCCGCCGACCTGCGCGACGCGGCCCGCCAGCGCGAGGAGCTCGTCACCCGCCTCCAGGAGCTGAAGCTGGACCAGCTCCCGGACCACGCGAAGCTGTCCGCGTCCCTGACCAAGGCCTGGCAGTCCTCGGCGGACGCCGACGACAGCTACGCGGCCTGGGCGGACGACGTCGACGACGACAAGTGCAAGGACGGCAAGGCCAAGTCCACCAAGAACGCCTCCGACGGCAACCGGTCGAGCGGCGAGGCGACGAAGGCCAAGGAGTCCGCCGCGACCATGTGGAACGCGATCGCGGGCAAGTACGGCCTCACCAAGCGGGACAAGTCCCAGCTCTGAGCCGGGTCCGGGCCCGGGGTCTGCGGGCCCGGGGCCTCGGGGTCCGTGTCAGGCCATGGGCGGGGCCGTCACCAGGGTCGGGGTCATGTCCAGGGACCGCTCGCCGGGCTGCGCCACGAGCCGCCCGGCCTGCACGATCTGGAAGGTGACCTGTCCGTTGACGATGCGGGGGAAGCCGGCGACGGCGCGCATGTCCTGGTAGCGCCAGCTCAGCTTCGGGGTGAGACCGCCGGTGTCGACCGGCTGCGACTCGTTCAGGGCGCGCTTGACCTTGCGGCCGGTGATCTGCTCGCCCTCCTTGAACCGCTCGAGGATCTCGCCGAGCACGGTGTACGCGATCCAGGTGGTCTGCGCCCCGCTGTCGTCGGGGTCGACGGTGTCGTCGCCGAAGGCGAACTCGGCGACCACCTTGCGCATGGGCTCCCAGAGCGGATCGGCGGCCACCGGGTACCAGCTGGTCAGGTACGCGCCCTCGAAGGGGCTCTCCTTGCCGCCCGTGCGGTCCACCAGGGACTGGCTGACGCTGCCCAGGACGGAGGAGATCTGCGGCTTCTTGCGCTGGGCGTCGGTCCGGCGGAAGGCGTCGAAGAAGGTCTCGGTGCGCTCGCCGAGGACGGCGGTCACGCAGCCCTTGTCCTTTTCCTTCTCCTTGCCGGTGCCGCTGGTGTGCGCGAGGGCCTCGCGGGCCTCCGGTCCGAAGTCGGCGGAGTCCTCGGCGGCCCGGATGTCGGAGGCGTCCGCCATCTTGTTGGCCCGCAGCCCGGCGTTGAGCAGGACCGGGAGGGTGTCGCCCGCGAGGGTGTCGGGGCGGACCAGGGCGACCTGGTTGCAGGCGCGGCCCAGCTGGTGGCCGGCGCCGGCGATCAGGACGGGCTGGCCGCCGTTGACCGGGTAGGACAGGGGGGACTGGAACTCCTCGGAGGAGACTCCGTAGCCGCCGATGAAGGGGATGCCCTCCGCCTCCAGCGGTGCCATGAAGGCGCGGCCGTGCTGACTGTAGGAGCCGACGACGGCGATGGCCTTCTCGGCGACGGCCTTGCGGGCGCAGTCGGCGGCGCCGGAGGCCGTGTTCTTCTCGTTGCAGGTCAGTACGCGAAGTTTGCGGCCGTTGATCCCGCCCTTGGAGTTCACCCAGCGCTCGTACGCCTTGGCCATGCCGGTCATTCCGGGCATGTTGGTCGCTTTGGTGTTTTCCGGTGCGAAGGTCAGGACGGTGACGGTGTCCCCGGAGCCCCCCGAGCCCCCGGGGATCGTCCCGCATCCGGCGATGAGACACGTACCCAGCGCCGTGGCCACGAAGGTGCGGGAGAGGGACACGACGCGTCGCGAGTTGGTCATGTCCATGCACCATTCCGCCCCACCGGTAACTGTCGAGTGAGATGGACACAACATCGGGTGACGTCCAGGTGAATTGCGGGGGCACGGTCCCCCTGGGCGCCTCAAGATCGCGCTGACCAGGAACGTACGATCGAAAGCGTGACATTCGCCCAAGGTTCGAAGAACCCTTCCCGACGCGGTGGCCGCTCCTCCACCATGGGCGGCATGCCCCTCAACGACATGCCGTGGTGGCGCTGGCGCAGCAACGTGCGCTCGGCGCTGCACATGCTTTCCGATCCGGTCTTCCACGAGGACACCTGGCTGACCGGCGACGAGGCGTACGGCGACATCACCGACGCCGTGTACCGGCTCGTCGAGGACACCTGGCTCGACAGCTGGTCCGCCGAGAAGTACGTCGGCACGATCTTCCGCGACTCGCAGGAGGCGGCCGTCGTCGACCTCGCCGTGCTGCGGGTGCTCCGCATCCTCCACCAGGTCGGGCCCGACGCCCCGGTCTCCGCCTACCTGGAGCACCACGCGTGGCCCGAGGCGGTACGTGCCGCGCGCGAGGCCCACGTACGGCTGGCGGAAGCCGACGGGGACGACCCCGACGTGCGACCGACGTCGCTCGATGCGTTGAAGATCCTCACCCGCGCGGTGTGAAAGGCTGTGCGGTCATGAGCGACCCGCACACCGAGGCCCCGGCCCAGCCCCAGTACGTCCTGACCGTGTCCTGCCCCGACAAGCAGGGCATCGTGCATGCCGTGTCGAGTTACCTCTTCATGACCGGATGCAACATCGTGGACAGCCAGCAGTTCGGAGACCGGGAGACCGGACTCTTCTTCATGCGGGTGCACTTCGAGGCCGAGCCCCCGGTGACGGTCGAGAAGCTGCGCGCCAGCTTCGCCGCGATCGGCGACTCCTTCAAGATGGACTGGCAGATCCACCGCTCCGAGGAGCGCATGCGGATCATCCTCATGGTGTCCAGGTTCGGGCACTGCCTGAACGACCTGCTGTTCCGTTCGAGCATCGGCGCCCTGCCGGTCGAGATCGCGGCCGTGGTCTCCAACCACACCGATTTCGCCGAACTGGTCGGCTCCTACGACATCCCGTTCGTGCACATCCCCGTCACCAAGGACACCAAGCCGGAGGCGGAGGCGCAGCTGCTGGAGCTGGTGCGCGCCGAGAACGTCGACCTGGTCGTCCTGGCGCGCTACATGCAGGTGCTTTCCGACAAGCTGTGCACCGAACTGAGCGGGCGGATCATCAACATCCACCACTCGTTCCTGCCGAGCTTCAAGGGCGCGAAGCCGTACCACCAGGCGCACGCGCGAGGTGTGAAGCTGATCGGCGCGACCGCGCACTACGTGACGGCGAACCTCGACGAGGGGCCGATCATCGAGCAGGAGGTCGAGCGGGTGGGCCACGAGGTGACGCCGGACCAGCTGGTGGCGGTCGGCCGGGACGTGGAGTGCCAGGCGCTCGCGCGCGCGGTGAAGTGGCACAGCGAGCACCGTGTGCTGCTGAACGGCGCCCGCACGGTCGTCTTCGCGTAGCGAATACAGCCTCGCAGGCGTTCGAGGCGCGGGGGTCTGGGGCGGCGCCCTCAGCAGCCGGCCCGCACGGGCCCGCCGCGCCTCACACCGGTGTCCGGCCCCTGCGGCTCGGCTTCCTGGGGCGCCGCCCCGGACCCCGCGCCTCGATCGCCGGCGAGGCCGGGTTGTGGGATGTACCGCCGAGCGCGCCGCAGGCGTTACGCGTCGGGGGCCTCCACGCCGCAGTAGCCCGCGAAGGCCGCCAGGATCTCGTCCTCCGAGATGCGGCCGTCGCTGTCCGCGTCCAGGGCGGCCGCCACCTGGGTGGCCAGCTCCGGGGCGGTGCCCAGGACGCGCAGCACCCGGGCCGCGTTCGGCGGGGTCGCGCCGCCGCCGTCCTCGTCCGCCACCGCGATCACGGCCCGCAGGAACGGCCGTGCGATCTCCGCGAACCGCTGCGGGTTGTCGCGCAGCCGCTTCGCGGCCCCGGTGATGAACTCCTCGCGGGACACCCGCTGGTCCCCGTCGACGTCCGCGATACCGGCCATGCCCTGCCAGAAGGCCTCGGCGCCCGCGAAGACGGCCTGGCCCTTGTCCGACCGGGCGGTGGTACCGAATTCGGCCAGGACGGCCTTCGCGGCAGCGCTGAAGTCCTCCCGGTCGATATAGCCGGACCCGTCCTGGTCGAAGGTGGCGAATCGGGCGGCGATCTTGCGCTCGTATTCTGCGCTGTCCATATTCGGCGTTCCGCCTTCACGTGTGCAGTGGGGTTCAGATCAAGACAAGGCAGGAGCGTAAGGCCTACGTGGCCTGTGCGTTAAGCGAAGTGGTCAAGGAGGCGGCCGCATCGAACCCGCGCACGGGGAGCGCGGTGGGGCGCGTACACCTGTCCCCATGTGCCGTCACCCGTACCACCGTTCACGCCCTGCCACGCACCTATCACGCAGGGCGCACTTCCAGGGTGAGGTTCTTCCAAAACAGGCGCGATACGCCATGTGCCCACTACATTCGATGCGTCGACACACGGCTGGGGGCATTCATGCCGAAGGACGCACCACCGCGCTGGGACCGCCGCATGCAGCAGCGACTCGCCCGTGGCGAGGCCGCCGCGCTCGGGGAGCTGTACGACCGCTTCGCCTCGCTCGTGCACAGCCTGGCGCACCGGGTGCTGGGCGACGAGAAGGCGGCGGACCGGATCACCCGAGAGGTCTTCGGATACATCTGGGAGAACCCGGACGCCTACGACCCCAAACAGGGCTCCATGCGCTCCTGGGTCGCCCGGATCACCCAGGGCCAGGCGGTGGCCCGGCTGCGCCAGGCCGAACTGGGCCGGGGCTCCCGCGAGGAGCTGGAGCAGAAGGTGCGCAGCGCCAACGCGGCCGCCCGCGCCGACTACATCGTCACCTCGATGCCCGCACCCCTGCGGGCCGCGCTGGAACTCGCGTACTTCAAGCGGCGCGACTACCGGCAGGCCGCCGCCGACCTGCAGATCAGTGAGGACGAGGCGCGGCGCAGGCTGCGCCTCGGACTGCAGCTGTTGTCGACCGCCAACGCCCTCCCGCAGGAGGAAACCGCCCGGTCCGGATATGGAACGCCTCGATGAACGGCCCTCCCCAGTCGCCCGATGACGGATACGAGCGTCTCGGCGGGCAGGCGCGGATACCCGGTCCGCGCGGGGCCGGCGACGACCTCGACCCGGCGCACGCGCCGCGGTCGTTGCCGCCGATGCCGCCCGCTCCCGTGCCGCCCGCTCCGATGCCGCGGACGCCGGCCGAGCTGCCGCCGGTCGCCCCGCCCCCGCCCTCCCACGCCGTGCTGAAGTCCCTGCTCGGGGCGTGGGCACTGGCGGCCTGCTCGGCCGAGGAGACCCAGGCGGTGGAGGACCACCTCACCGAGTGCGCGCCCTGCGCGGAGGAGGCCCTGCGCCTGCGCGACGCGGTGGGGCTGCTGCACCCGGAGGAGAACCTCGACCTGAAACCGCTGCTGCGTTCACGCGTCCTGGAGGACTGCCTGGGCAAGCGGCCGGCCCGCATTCCGGTGCCGGTGTGGGCGAGTCCGTACGACACCGAGACCGCGCGGCTCGACGCGCTGCTGCAGGACTTCGGGGACTCGGAATGGCACACCCCGGTACGGCTGAAGTGGTTCGAGGAGGAACGGCGCCGGTCGCAACGGACCACGGTGGCGGGGGTGATCGGCCATCTGCTGACGGTCGACGGGCTGATCGCCTCGGCGCTCGGGCTCGACGACCCGCTGGGGCCGGACGCGCCGAAGGGCGGTCCGACCGTGCGGACGGAGCACTTCTGGGGCGCGTCGGTGAACCCGATCACGCGGCAGGTCCGCGACCCGTGGCGGGAGCAGGGCCACACCCTGGTCCGTACGGTCTCCTTCGCCGGCCGCGGAGTCGCCGAGCTGGCCGTGGACTACGGCGGCTTCGCACTGCCGCTCGGCGACGCGTTCCTGGAGCGCGCCTTCGAGTGCTGGGTGCACGCGTGGGACATCGCGGAGGCGGTGGACTACCCGTACGAGCCGCCGGCCGGGCCGCACCTGCACGGGATGATCGACCTGGCGGCGCGGCTCCTGCCGGGCGCATTGGCGCAGCGCAGGCGCGCGGGTCTGGCCGCTCCGGCGCGGGGCCTGGTCGCGGCGGGCGCGCCCGGACGGACCCTGCACCTGGAGATCGAGGGCTCGGGCGGCGGAGGCTGGGACATCGCGCTGGACTCGCCGGGAGCGAAACCGTCGCCGGAACGCACGGTGGCGGAGATCGCCCTGGACGGCATCGAGTTCTGCCAGCTGGCCGCCGGGCACATCTCCCCGGAGGAGGCGGCGGTGGGCCAGCACGGCGACCGCGAGGCGATCCGGGACGTGCTGTTCGCGGCGGCGTCGCTGAGCAGGCTGTAGGAGGTGGGGCCGGGGGTACGGGGGCTCGTCGTACCCGCCGGCGCCGACGGCGCTCCGGTCACCGGTGATCGGCGTGACGGACTCCGAAGGACCGGGCCGGCGGACGTCGTGGTGCGGTGGCGGCGGCCTGCAGCAGCCAGTGGTTGACCGCGCAGCCCAGCGCGATGCCCGACCAGGCGAGGACCGCGTTGTCCGTCAGCAGGCCCGCGAGGAAGACGGGCAGGGCGATGCCGAACTCCTGGAGCAGACGCAGGCGCAGCACCACGCCGAAGCGGTCGGCGGCCTTGTGCCGGCCTTCGGCGGTGGCGGCCAGGAGACGGAAGGGGAAGGCGACGGCCTGTCCGACCATCAGCCAGGTGAACCACGTCGCGGCCGGACCGTGCAGGCCGTAGAGCCCGGGCAGTACCGTCCAGGCGGTGCTCGCGACGAGTACGCAGACGCCTGCGGATGCGGCCAGGACGCATCGACGTAGGTGCCGCCATTCCTGGTGGGAGGGGACCGCGTCCTTGCAGACCATGCCGGTCGCGTTGACCAGCGCCGTGATCGGGATGAGCAGCGTCGCCGTGAGCACGGCGCCGGCGGAGAACGCGGCGAGCCGGTCCGCCCACGAGGCATGGAGGGTCAGGGTGAGGACCAGGAGCAGTTCGAAGCCGATCACCGAGAGCATGTGTCCCCACTCGGTGAGCATGCTGCGCGCCACCTGGCGCAGCCAGCGTGCGCTGTCGCGGAGCCGGAGGGGGACGGAGAGGTGATCACGCAGCAGCCATACGGTGACGGCGCATTCGAGGGCGGCGATGACGGAGGTAGCGGCGTAGGCGCCGGCGAAGCCGAGTCCGAGTCCGTGGACGAAGAACAGGTCGAGCGCGGCGTTGGCGACGACGGCGACGGCGTACAGGGTGAGGAGGGGGCGGGAGCGCCGGAGTGCGAAGAGCGCCATGGCGCCGACGAACTGCGCGAGGCGTACCGGGGTGGCGATCAGCAGCCACCAGAGGGCTGACCGGGTGTGGTCGCGGACGGCCGGTGCGGCGACCAGGGTGTCCACGAGGAACGGCAGCACGGCCAGGCCCACTGCCGCGATGAGCAGCCCGGCGGCCGTGGCGCCGACCAGCCCGCCCTGCACCGCGCGCCGGCGGGCGTGGGCGGATACGGCCCCGGCCACGGACAGCCCGACGACGGGGCCCATGGCCATGGCGGTGATCGAGTCGAGGAGGAGCAGGCGCTGCGGTACGGCCGCGGCGGCCACGGCCTGTTCGCCCAGGGTGCTGATCACCCACAGATCGGTCTGGGCGATGGCCTGGCCCATGACGGACGCCACCACCATGGGGCCCATCAGGGCGAGGACGCGTCGGCCCAGCGACGGGGTGGTGGCGGTCGCGCCGGTCACAGCGGGCTCCAGGTGAGGGTGGCGAAGTCGCCGGAACGGGAGAGCGACCACCGGATGCCCGGTGTCGGCTCCAGCCCCGGCACCGCGGCGAGTTTCACGCGGCCGCGTTCCAGGGGTGAGTGTCCCTTCAGTGCCACGACGACCTTGGGGGTGGTGGTCCCGGTGGTGAGGGCCAGGCCCCGTTGCCGGTGCTCCGGTGAGGCGAACCAGCGGGCGGCCGAGGCGGCGAGCAGTTCGATGTGGTCCTGCGGCTGGAGGGCGATGCCTTCGGCGTTCAGGAATTCGAGGAAGTGCAGGTGCATGCGCCAGTCCAGCCGCCTGCCCGCGGCCACCGCCCATTCCAGGAAGGCCTCGTAGAGGTCGGTGGTGTCCGGCAGGCGTTCGGCCAGTTGTGGGATGCGGTCGAAGAGCTGGTGCCAGCGGATGCGGAGCGCTTCCTGGGCGATCAGCCGGTCACGGGAACCCGGGGTGAGGGAGTCACGTGCGGTGGGGCTGATGCAGGCGTTGAGCCGCGACGACTGCGGCGCGCGTGCGGTCAAGGTCCGTTCTCCATTCGTCCAGGTCGTGGTTGGCGTCGCGTTCGACGACGAGCGTGGCGTCGGGTGCGGCGCGGCCGGCGAACAAGGTCACCAGGTCGAGGGTGTCGTCGCTGACGGGGACGTCGTGGCTGTCGACGACGAGCGAGGGGGCCGCCGGGGAGGGGCTGTAGCCGGCCAGGTGGAACCTGCGGCCCACGCCCGGGACGTCGGCCCACGCGGCGGCGGGCTGCCCGGTGTTGAGCTGGGCGACCATGGCGTTGGACAGGTCCATGAGGACCTCGCATCCGGTCGCTTCGGTGAGCTCGGCGTAGGCGCGGGCCTGCGGGATGCCGGAGGGCGCCTGCGAGGGGAAGTTCTCCACGGCGAGGGTGGTGCCGAGCCGGTCCTGCCACGCGCGCACGGAGTCGATCACCGGCTGCCAGGCGGCGTAGTCCACCTCCAGGGCGACGGGCAGCGGCTGGCCGTTGTGGGAGAAGTGGGCGATGTGGTCGCTGACGTAGAGCAGGCCGCAGTCCTCCTGCCACTGGTTCACCAGGTTCAGGTAGTGGTCGAGGCGTGCCCGGTCCGGGTCCAGGAACCGGGAGAGCATGATGTGGCAGCCGACCGGGAGGTCACCGACCGTGCGGCGGAACTCCTTCGGGTCCAGGTGGGCGAAGCCGTCGATCAGGACCTCGACGAAGTCGATGTGGCCCGAGTCGCGCAGCCGGCATGCCATCTCGAGGGTGTCCGGCGAGGTCACATTGACACCGATCAGCATCAGCGCAGCTTCTCCTTGGCGTAGGCCAGCAGGTCCTGGGGGGCGCTGACCGCCGACGGGCGTTCGGCCGGGGGTATTTCGTCGAGGTTGAGGACGATGCGCTTGCCGCGGGCGCGGACGTCGTCCACCCACTGGTCGAACAGGTCGACGTAGGACAGGCCGCGTTGTTCGGAGGCCTCCGCGAGGCCCGGGATCCAGCCCTTGCACAGCTGGCGGAGGTAGGCGCGGCAGTAGGGGACGCCGTAGTCGTGCGGCTCCGTGTCCGCGGCTCCCGCGACGCCTGCCTGCCGGTGCCGTTCCAGGAACGACGCGGCCCGGGCGAAGTCGGCGTAGTACTGGTCCGGACGGTCCGTCCAGGTGATGTCCGCGTGTTCGACGATGACGGTGACGGGCTCGGTCTCCGTGATCAGCCGCTGGCTCACCACGGTGTCCAGCAGCGACCACACGCCTTCGTGGACGGCCTCGGAGTGGCCGTCGTGGAGGGTGCCGTCCCGTCCCGTGCGGACGCCCGACAGGTGCAGTTCGACCACCTGGGACCAGGGGACCGCGCCGAGCAGCACCTCCACGGGGACACCGCAGTTGACGGCGTCGATGTAGAGGTGGG
This sequence comes from Streptomyces sp. BF23-19, assembly GCF_041106355.1. Taxonomy (NCBI): domain Bacteria; kingdom Bacillati; phylum Actinomycetota; class Actinomycetes; order Kitasatosporales; family Streptomycetaceae; genus Streptomyces; species Streptomyces sp. BF23-19. The sequence continues at coordinate 59,323 of NZ_JBGBPT010000004.1, forward strand.
CCAGGTCGACGATGAGGCCGGACCCGGTGTTCTCGCAGATGCGGGTCACCGCCTGCCAGGCGTCCAGGATGCCCCGGGCGGAGGCGGAGTAGCAGTTGGCGTTCTCCACCCAGACGGGCAGGCCCGAGGTCCGGTGGAGGTCGGTGAGGAAGCGGACGGCGCGTTCCTCTTCCTCCTTCGTGCCGGTGAAGTACGAGTGGAGTCCGAAGGATCCGCCGCCCAGGGCCCGGTCGCCGGTGACGTGCACCCCGATGGACGTCGGCTTGTTGCGGCGGGTGGCCGACTGCTCCATCACGTAGTCGATGTAGCGGGCCTGTTCACGCGGGCCTTCGCAGATCGCCGTACGCCCCAGGTGGAGGGAGAATTCCGGGACGGCCGGCACCTCGTCGAGGCTCTCCCATTTCCGCCACTCGTTGAACCCGAACTCCAGGAAGGGACTTTCACCGACGAGGGCGAGCCTCCTGGCCGGGTCGGGGTCGAGAAACCCCGGAGTGAATGCTCCACCCACTCGCAGGAAGTCGTCGTGGACCGGCTGAACTGTCGCCTGCATTTCTTTCCTCTCCCCCCTGTTTCCGCGTACGGCGCGGGCGCGCTCCGAATTCGGAGCGCGCCCGCACAATTACTCAGCCCTTGTTGTAGCTGCCGCAGGTCAGGGCCTCGGCCATGACCTCGATGTCCTGGATGTCGATCATTTCGTTCACCCCCTCACCTGTGTGCGATGCACTGGCCACGCAAGCGTCGGGCAGGTATCACCCTGCGCAGGCTCAGCCCTTGTTGTAGCTGCCGCAGGTCAGGGCCTCGGCCATGACCTCGATGTCCTGGATGTCGATCATTTCTTTCACCTCCTTGTCCGGATGTGGCGTAGGTGTGGAGCGAAGGCTTTTCGGGATTCCCTTTTCGGTCCCCCCGGATTCGCCGGTGTCGGCCGGTTCTCCCTGCCGATGTCTCTACTGTGCCGGTCCCCAAGGATCACTGGAAGGGCTTTCCGGTGGACGGATTCTGCACTGGCATATCCCGTCCACCTCCACCTGCGGCGCGGAAGGAAAAAGGGGTCACCGAACGACGAAAAGCCGCGTCCGACGGGACGCGGCTTTTCGTAGGGGGCCGGGAGGCGGGGGTGGAGCGGGCTCAGACGCGGGTGGCGGGGAGCCAGCCGTTCTGGACGGCGTGCGCGCCGGCCTGGAAGCGGCTGCGGGCCTCCAGGGCCTCCATGAGTTCGGCGGCGATGCGGCGGGCGGTGCGCGGGGAGACGCCGAGGCGTTTGGCGATGGCCTCGTCGGTGAGGCCCTGGAGGAGCAGGTGGAGGGACTCCCGGTGCTGGCGGGTCAGTCCGTCCATGTTGCGTTCGACGGCGGTGCCCAGCGGGTCGGCGCTCTGCCAGACGCTCTCGAACAGGGCGCACAGTGCGGCGATGGTCCCCTCGTAGGTGAGGACGACCGCGCCGGTCTGGGCGTCGTTGGTGTCGAGCGGGAGGACGACCTCCCGGCGGTCCGAGATGATCATCCGCACCGGCAGGGTGGGAGCGGTGCGGACCTGTCCGCCGTGGCGGTGCAGCCAGTCCACGTGGTCGAGGGTGGGCTGGTGGTTGCGGACGCTGTCGAGGTAGACGGTGCGCATGGTGATGCCCCGGTCCAGGAGCGCGGCGTTGGGGCCGCGGCTGGCCTCGAGGTCGGCGGCGCTGTGGGCCCCGCCGGGCGCGAACGTCATGATCTCGTGGCGGGTGTTGGCGGCCAGCCGGGCCAGCCGGTCGCGTATCTCCTCCGGCCCTTGCAGGCTCTCGGCGCCGGCGGTGGCGCCCCGCGGACGCATCGCCGAGCATTCGGCGATGAGCTGCGCGGCGGCGGCCCGGGAGGCTTCCACCTTCTGCTGGTGGGTGGCCAGTTCGGCCTGCTGGCGGGCCAGCAGCAGTTCCATGGCGTCTTCGGGGTTCAGTGCACGGAACCCGATGCCTTCCTGGGCCGAGGGCTGGACCAGTGCGAGGCCGCTGAGCCGGTCGAGGCAGGCGCGCAGGTCGCTCTCGGGAAGCGCGAGCCGCTGGGCGAGTGCGGTCACCCCGTCCTTGGGGTGGGCGAGCAGTGCCCGGTAGACGCGTTCGGCCTCGGCGTCGAGCCCGAGCAGTTCCAGCATGGCGATACCCCCGGATATTAGTACACGTGCGCCTGTAGGGAACCATATGAAGGCACGAAGTACCTCCTGGTCGGTTTCTGTTTTGGCATAAACAGTCCCCTGTGTCGGCCTGTACTGCGGGGGCGGGCGCTGCCCAGGATGGCCGTATGTATCTCGTGCATGTCCGACTTCGAGCCCCGGATCACACCTCCCTTCCCCCGGACGCGGCACAGCTGTTCCTGGGGTGTGCCCTCGACGGGGAAGGACTGGAGCACGTCAGTGCACACGGTGATGCGGAGGGCGGTCCGGTCGTGGGCTTCTACCTGACGGCGCCCTCACTCGCCCTCGCGGAGCGGGCCGCGTCGGCCGTCTGCCGCCGCGCGCTCCTCGCGCACCCCTCGCTCGCCGGGTTGGACGTGGGGTCGTTCGACGCGGCCCTGGTCCCGCAGTACTGGAACGCGCTCCTGCACTCCGATGGACGGGATATGCAGCTGCAGGATCCGTCCACCACGAACCTCTTCCACCCGTTCTGACGGCCCAGCAGAGTAGGACCATCGGCAGGGGGAACCGGCCGGGAACCGGGCAGGTGCCCGGGGACGTGACAGAAGTGATTGCGCTCTCAGGGGGAACCGATGTCCACGCTCGCCACTCGAATCGCCAAGACCGCGGCCGCGGCCGTCATCGCCGTCGGTGCTCTGGGTGTGGCGCATTCGTTCACCGCGGGGGAGCCGGTGGAATCGCGCCGTTCCTCCGTCTCCGCCTTCGACTTCGGTTCGGTGACCATTTCGCTGGACCCGTCCGACCCGCGGGACAAGTCGGACATCACCGATGTCACCTGGGGTCACTGAGGGGAAGCTCCGGCACGCGTCACCGACCAACGCGTGCGCGGATCGCGCCCCGAAGCCTCCCGCCCCGCCGGAACCCCGCACCGCCCCGCAGTGTCACGCGTAACGCTCCCGCAGTTTGTACTTCAGGACCTTGCGCAGGGCCTCGTTGCGGGGGAGGGCTTCCAGGAGTTCCAGTTGTTCCGGGAGCTTGTGGGTGGCCAGGCCTTGGGTGCGGAGGTAGGCCGTCAGTTGGGGGAGGGTCAGGGGGGCGGCTGTCGGGGGTTGTTCCACCACCGCGCAGACGCGTTCGCCGCGGCTCGGATCGGGGAGGCCGATGACCGCCACGTCCGTGATGCCCGGGAGTTGGTGGAGGAGGTCCTCGATCTCCTTCGCCGAGATGTTCTCGCCCTTGCGGATGATGACGTCCTTGCTGCGGCCGGTGAGGACCAGGTGGCCGTCCTGTGTCAGGTGGCCGAGGTCGCCCGTGACCAGGTAGCCGTCGGGGTCGAAGACCTCCGTCGACTCGTCGCCGTTGAGATAGCCCTGGCAGACGGCCTCGCCCCGGAGTCGGACCTCGCCGTCGGTGTTCGGGGGCAGTTCGGTGCCGTCCGGGGCGGTGATGCGGATGGACATGCCCGCCGGGGGCCGGCCCTCGGTGGTGGCGAGGTTCTCGGCGGTGTCGTCCGGGGCGCCCATGGTGATCATCGGGACCTCGGTCATGCCGTAGCCGTGGGTCAGCTGGCAGCGCAGCTCCCGTACGACCGCGTGGTAGATCTCGGGCGGCTTGGGGGCGCCGCCGCCCGCCAGGAGGCGCAGGGTGGGGATCAGTGGGATGTCCGGGGCCTTGCGTTGCTCGGTGAGGAACATGGAGTAGAAGGCCGTCGATCCGCCGGCCACGGTGACCCCGTGGCGGCGGTACCCGTCGAGGGCGTCCGGCATGGCGAACTTCTCGAAGAGGACGGCGGGGAAGCCGTAGAGCAGCAGCATCACCAGGTAGTCCGGGCCGCCTATGTGCGCGTACGGGAAGGCCATGGAGCCGACGTCGGACGGGTGTAGGCGCAGGGCGTGGGCGAGGCAGGAGCCGCCCGCGATCAGGGAGCGGTCGGTGTGCAGGACGCCCTTGGGGTCCGAGGTGGTGCCGGAGGTCCAGTAGATCCAGCGGACGGAGGTGCCGTCCGCGGGGGGCGGGGGCAGGACCGCGGGGTCGCCGTCGGGGAGGGTCGCGTAGGCCTCGAAGGTGCCGCGCGCGCCGAGGCGGGCGGCCATGGCGGTGTGGTCGAAGCCGCGCCAGGTGCCGGGGACGGCGAAGAGTTCGGCCTTGGATTCGCGGAGGGCGAAGCCGACCTCGCGGTCCCGGTAGAAGGGGATGACGGGGGTCTGGACGGCGCCGATGCGGGCGAGGGCGGCGGAGAGCAGCACGGTCTCGATGCGGGTGGGGAGCTGCCAGGCGACGACGGTGCCGGGGCGCACGCCCATGGCGTGGAGGCCGGCGGCGACGCGTTCGGAGCGGTCGCGCAGTTCGCCGAAGGTGAGCCGGCGGTCGTGTGCGGGGTTCTCGGCGGCTTCGACGAGGGCGGTGGTGTCCGGGGTCAGTGCGGCCCGGCGGGAGATCAGCTCCCACAGGGTTCGGGACCGGCTCAATTCTGTCGCGGTCGCGGTGTCCGTCATCCCAGACCTCCCCATAGCTGACGGATAGTCAGATCAAGCGCAGAGCGTAGAGCGCCGGCGCTTGTCGGTCCAGGGGTGGCGGGGCTAGCTTGTTTCTGACGATCCATCAGATCGATGCATTGGGGAGACTGTCATGGAACTGGGACTGCCTCGGATCATCAGCGTCGACGACCACGTGATCGAGCCCGCGCACCTGTTCGACGTCTGGCTGCCCGCCAAATACCGCGACCGCGGCCCCAAGGCGCTCACCGCCGGCATCGGCGAGCTCGCCTACACCGGCGGCAAGTACGTCATCACCATGGACCCCGACGGCCCGCCGACCGACTGGTGGATCTACGAGGACCTGAAGTTCCCGTACAAGCGCAACATCGCCGCCGTCGGCTTCGACCGCGACGACATGACCCTGGAGGGCATCACCCGCGAGGAGATGCGCCGCGGCTGCTGGGACCCCAAGGCCCGCCTCGCCGACATGGACCTCAATCACGTCGAGGCCTCGCTGTGCTTCCCGACCTTCCCGCGCTTCTGCGGCCAGACCTTCGCAGAGGCCCGGGACAAGGAGGTCGCCCTCGCCTGCGTACGCGCCTACAACGACTGGATGGTCGAGGAGTGGTGCGGCGACAGCGGCGGCAGACTGATCCCGCTGTGCATCATCCCGCTGTGGGACATCGACCTGGCGGTGGCGGAGATCCGGCGCAACGCGGCCCGCGGGGTGAAGGCCGTCACCTTCTCCGAGATCCCCACCTACCTCGGGCTCCCCTCCATCCACACCGGCTACTGGGACCCCTTCTTCGCCGTCTGCCAGGAGACCGGCACGGTGGTCAACATGCACATCGGGTCCAGCTCCCAGATGCCCGCCGCCTCCCCCGACGCACCCCCCGCCGTCCAGGCCTCGCTCAGCTTCAACAACGCGATGGCCTCGATGATGGACTTCCTCTTCAGCGGCGTCCTGGTGAAGTTCCCGACGCTCAAGCTCGCCTACAGCGAAGGCCAGATGGGCTGGATCCCCTACGCCCTGGAGCGGGCCGACGACGTCTGGGAGGAGCACCGCGCCTGGGGCGGGGTCCGCGACCTGATCCCCGAGCCGCCGTCCACGTACTACTACCGGCAGATGTTCTGCTGCTTCTTCCGCGACAAGCACGGGATCGCCTCCCTCGACGTCGTCGGACGCGACAACGCCACCTTCGAGACCGACTACCCGCACGTGGACTCGACCTTCCCGCACACCAAGGAGGTCGCCCTCGACCACGTGAAGGGCCTCGACGACGAGACGATCTACAAGCTGATGCGCGGCAACGCCATCCGCATGCTCGGCCTCGACCTGGACAAGAGCCGCCGCTGATGGACCTGACCTACACCGAGGAGGAGCAGGACTTCCGGGCCCACCTGCGCGAATGGCTCGCCAAGACGCTCCCCGAGCTGCCCGCCAGGCCTTCCCCCGACGACTGGCCGGGCCGGCGCGCCTACGACCTCGGCTGGCAGCGCAGGTTGTACGAGGCCGGGTACGCGGGCCTGCACTGGCCGGTGGACGCGGGCGGCCGCGGGGCCACCCCGACCCAGCACCTGATCTTCCTGGAGGAGACCGAGCGCGCCGGAGCCCCGTACGTCGGCGCGAACTTCGTGGGGTTGCTGCACGCCGGCCCGACGATCGCCGCCGAGGGCACGGCGGCGCAACGGGCGCGCTGGCTGCCGCCCGTCCTGCGCGGCGACGAGGTGTGGTGCCAGGGGTTCAGCGAGCCGGACGCGGGCTCCGACCTGGCCTCCCTGCGGACGCGGGCCGTGCGCGACGGCGACGACTACGTGATCACCGGGTCGAAGATCTGGACCTCGCACGCGGAGGTCGCCGACTGGTGCGAGCTGTTGGTGCGCACCGATCCCGCGGCGCCCAAGCACCGGGGGATCTCCTGGCTGGCCATGCCGATGGACGCGCCGGGCGTGACGGTGCGGCCGCTGCGCACGCTCGCCGGGTCGACGGAGTTCGCGCAGATGTTCCTCGACGAGGTACGGGTCCCGGTCGCCGACCGGGTCGGCGCGGAGAACGACGGCTGGCGCGTCACCATGGTCACGCTGTCCTTCGAGCGCGGCACCGCCTTCGTCGGCGAGGTCGTCGCCTGCCGCCGGACCCTGGGGGAACTGGCCCGGACGGCGAAGGCCAACGGGCGGTGGGACGACCCGGTGCTGCGGCGCAGGCTGGGGCGGCTGTACGGGGAGTTCGGCGCGCTGTGGCGGCTCACCCAGTGGAACGTGAGCGAGGCCGAGCGGTCGGCGGGCGGGGTCCCGGGCATCGGCGGTTCCGTCTTCAAGCTCGCCTACTCGCACGCCCGCCAGGAGCTGTACGACACGGCGGCCGAGGTTCTCGGGGCCGAGTCCCTGGACCTGGAGGAGGGGTGGGTGCTGGACCGGCTCTCGTCCCTCTCGTACACGATCGCGGCGGGCACCTCGCAGATCCAGCGGAACATCGTCGCCGAGCGGATCCTCGGCCTCCCGAAGGGCCGGTGAGGGGCATGGACTTCCAGCCGACCGAGGACCAGAAGGACCTGCGGGCGGGCGTACGGGACCTGCTGGCGGGCCGGTACGGACGCGACGCGCTGCGGGCGTCGGTGGACTCGGGCGTGAGCGTGGACCGCGCGCTGTGGCGGGAGCTCGGCGGTGCGGGCTTCTTCGCGCTGCGCCTGCCGGAATCCGAGGGCGGTGTGGGCCTGGGGCTGCCGGAGGCGGTGCTGGTCTTCGAGGAGGCCGGGCGGGCGCTGGTGCCGGGGCCGCTGGTGGCCACGCACCTGGCCGCCGGGGTGGTCCCGGGGGCGGCGGCGGGGACGGCGGTGGTGAGCGCCTTCGACCTGGGCGGGCCGCTGGTGGCCCACCTGGGGGACGCGGACGCGGTGCTGGGGGCGTCCGGGGTGCCGGCCGGCGAGCCGGTGCGCTCGGTGGACCCGCTGACTCCGCTGCACCGGGTGGCGGTGGCGGGCGACTCCTCGGCGTACCGGGAGGTGGGGGCGCTGCTGACGGCCGCGCTGCAGCTCGGGAGCGCGCTGCGGACGGTGGAGCTGGCGGTGCGGTACGCGGGCGAGCGCGAGCAGTTCGGGCAGCCGATCGGGGCGTTCCAGGCGGTCAAGCACCTGTGCGCGCGGATGCTGGTTCGGGCGGAGGTGGCCCGTACGGCGGTCTACGCGGCGGCGGTGACGGGGGACGCGGGTGAGGTGGCCGGGGCCAAGCTCCTCGCGGACGAGGCGGCGGTCCGGGGCGCCCGGGACTGCCTTCAGGTGCACGGCGGGATGGGCTTCACCTGGGAGGCGGACGTGCACCTGCACCTGAAGCGGGCCTGGGTGCGGGCCGAGCAGTGGCGGACGGCGGCGCAGGCGGAGGAGCTGCTGGCGCGGGAGCTGCTGGGCTCGGCGGGATAGGCCAAGCTCGGCGGGGTAGGTGATCAATGCGGGGGGCCGGCCGGGGGCCCTCGGCGGGCGTCGCTCACTGTGACGCGGAGGCACGGGAGGGACGGCGCGGGACGCATGTCCGATTACAGAGAGTTGATATCGGTTTGTGTCCTTCGCCCGCCTCATTGCGGCCCGGAAGCGGGGGCCTGCTCCGGTACGCTCCCACGAATGCGAGCGGTTGAGCGGCGCAGGCGTCGCACAGTATGCACCACGCCCACTCCTTCGCGCGGGAATATGCCCGAAGCGCTTGTTGTGGTGACTGTACGTCAACCATGCTGCTCCGCAAGGGGATCACATTGGGTGATCCCGTCCCGTCGTGAGGCGAAGTGTCCGCCGGTTCGGATGGTGTGAGCGGTGCAGGTGCTTCAGGTTCAGCTGGAGGTCGGAGCGGATCCCGCCGAGGTCGGCCGGGCCCGCCGGTGGGCACGTTCCCGGTTGGCCGGGTCGGGCATAGGGGACGACGAGCCGCTCGCCGAGACGCTGATCCTGCTGATCTCCGAGCTGGTCACGAACGCGGTCGTGCACACGGGCTGTCCGGCCGTGCTGCGGATGCTGTTCGGGGGGCCGGGGGTGCGGGTCGAGGTGGCCGACACCAGCGACCGGGCGCCGAACCGCCGGCAGGCGTGCGGGGAGGACACGGGCGGGCGCGGCCTGGAGCTGGTCGACGGGCTGGCGGACCGCTGGGGCTGGCAGCGCGAGGGTGCGGGCAAACGGATCTGGTGCGAGATCGACCGCGCGCAGAAATCGACCTCCGACTGCGCCTCCGAGCGACCCTCCGACGGCCCGTCGGAAATTCATACCCCGCCCCGGGAACCGCGCGTGTACCTCTAACGAGGTGTTGACGGTTCGTCACATCTTGATCACCCTGGTGTGGAGCGATTCGACGCGAGGGGACGCCAAGGCAGGCCTTGACGAGTGCGGGTCGTGGGGTGGCGGCTGCCGTGCCGCGCTCGGGGCGTGCATGCGCGCCGCCGCCACCCGCAGCACCTGCACGGCCTCCTCCTGAGGGAGGAGGCCGGACCGGGGTTCACAGGCTCGCGAGAAGGTCTTCGAGCGGGGCCGGTACCTGTTCGGGGTCGAGGGCCTCCACGAGGAGGCGGCCGTAGCGGATCTTGCGGCCCTTCGTCGTGCCGAGGAAGCGCCGCAACTGCTGCTGTCGGGGCCGGCCGCGCTGGGCGGGCTGACGCACGAAGGTCTGCCAGGAGCGGAAGTCGCCCTCGGCCCGCAGGACGTCCTCGATCCGGGTGGTTCCCAGGGCGCGGATCAGTTCGTCCTCCAGGTCCGCCACACAGACGAAGAAGCCCTGCCGGGGCGCCCCGGCCCGCTCCAGCGCGCGGTCGTAGAAGGGCTGCTCGCGTTCGTCGCTCAGACCCGTCAGACGCAGGCCGAGGCCGGGCGGGCCGAGGAGTCCGGTGTAGCGGGCCACGCTCATCGCCCCACCCATCGGTATGACGCACACGCCCTCGGCGGCGAGGTCGCGGCCACGCCGCTCGGCGAGCGCCTCGACGGCCGCGTGGTCGCTGGGCCCTTCCAGCAGCACCGCCGTCCGCACGTCCACGTGGGCGGCCAGCTCGCGCGCGGCCTCGCCGGTACCGCCGCTCGCCCAGTCGCCGACCGCTTCCCGGAATGCCCGCATGTCCGCCATGGGGTGAGTCTGCGCCCTCACCGGCGCCGGGGCACGGAATTTTGCCGGGCGGCCGGCCCCTGGGCCGGCGTGCGAGGCAGGTCAGGTCCCTGAACACCCTTGCCGGCATGTGGTTTTGGCGGGCGGCGGCAGCTGTGCACGGGCGGGCGGGGGGCAGATGGACGAGACGGTCGAAGGGGCGGCGGAGGGCGAGGCGGATGTGGCGGACGTGGCACGCCGTAGACGCGTGCGGCGCGCCACGGTCTGGGGCGGGATCGCCAGTGCGGCCACCGTCGTGCCGCTCGCCGTCGAAGGCCCGGATCACATGCCCTGGTGGCTCAGCACGACGATCGGCCTCGTCATGTGCACGGAGCGGCCGGCGGCGGTGGCGAGGTACGGGCGCCACCGCCGCCGGAACACGCCCTAGCCGTCGGTGCAGATCACGTCGTACGGGCGGCCGATCGCCATCGTCAGCTCGATCGGGTCGGTGGTGCCGGAGGGGCACTCGGACTTCGTCTTGACGAGGCCGAGGACCTTCTGGGCGCCCGAACCGCCGCAGGCGACCTCCTTGGCCTGGGAGGTCACGCAGTCGCCCTTCACCAGTTGGCCGCCGCCGGCGCCCGCGTCGCCGGGGTGGTCGCCCGACAGGTTGCGGCCGCAGACGGTGTTGGTGGGGATGCCGCTCCCCTTGCCGCCGTAGGAGATGCTCACGTCGATCATCAGGTCCGTGCCGGGCGGGCACTGGACCGCGTTCGGGAGGATGCTGGCCTCCTTGATGTCGATGGCCTTGAAGGTGGCCCCGGAGTCGGAGCAGCCCGCCCGCTTGTATCCGTCGGGAGCCTTGGACGTGTCGGGGCCGCCGCAGTCGCCGACCTTCCACGAACTGGAGGTGTCGGAGGAGGACTCGGGGGAGCCGGGGTCCTTGGCCGTGGGCTTGGTGGAGGGGGAGGCGGAGGCGGAGGGGGACGCCGTCGGCTTGCCGTCGTCCTTGCGGAGGGACTGCATGAGGAAGTAGCCGCCGATGATGACCACGGCGAGGACGACGACGGTGACGACGTTGCCGCCCGAGCGGCGCCTGGGGGCAGGTGGCGGCGTTACCTGGTACGGGTTGGCCATGCGAGCTTCTCCTGCGGGGAAGGTGGTGGGGACGGGGCGTGACGCGCGTACGGTGACGCGGCATGTACACCTCATGGTTCCACCGCGTGCGGCTCGCGGGTGGCCGGGGTCCTCCGGGCCGGCGCCGCCGGCCCGTCGGGCTCAGAGGACGGCCACCGGGGCCACGGGGGTGCCGGTGCCGCCGACGAAGGGTTCCGGCATCGCGGAGAGGAGGAACGCGTACCGGTTCTCTTCTGCACAGGCTGTGGACAACTTTTCGAGGTTCCAGTTCTGACCTTGGTGCATGCCCATCTCGACCAGGTGGAGGGCGTGGACCGGGAGCCACAGGTTGTCGATCTCCGGCGGGAAGATCTCGAAGGTCAGGGTGTCGTTCGCGACGGCCGCCACGTCCCGCGCGTGGAACCACTCGGGCGTGCGGACGGACAGCCCGGGCGAGGGGAAGCCGTAGCCGTGCTTGTCGCCCGCCAGGTAGGTCTGGATCTGGCCGGTGCGGACCAGGACGATGTCGCCGGGGCGGACGGTGACCCCACCGAACTCCTCGGCCTCCGTGAGGTCCCCGGGGGTCACCGCGTGGTCGCCGGGCAGCCGGTCCAGCCCCTTGGCGCGCGCGACGTCGAGGAGCACCCCGCGCGAGAGGATGGGGCCGGCCTTGTCGATGCCGCTGAACTCGGCGCGGCCGTGCGCCGTGATGGTGCCGGCCGGGCGGCCGTTGTAGATCTTCCCCGAGTGCGAGACGTGGGTGAGGGCGTCCCAGTGGGTGCCCGCCTGGAGGCCCATGCTCACGGCGTCGTCGCTGCACGCCACGGTGCCGGGCCCGAACAGCTCCTGGTTGATCTGCACCATCGTGTGCAGCGGGTTGATCCGTCCGGGGATCATGCCGACCTGGACCCCGTCCTCCTTGAGCGGGAGCGCGAGCGGGATCCGGCGGCCGGTGCGGATCTCGGCCGCGGCGCCCCGGACCACCTCGTCGGTGATCAGGTTCAGGGTGCCGATCTCGTCGTCGGCGCCCCAGCGTCCCCAGTTGTTGACGTGCTTGGCGATGTCGTGGAACTCGGCGGGCAGGGTCATGGGCGTCGACAGCTCCTTGCGTGGATGCGGCGGTTACGACGGCAACGGGGGCTTGTGCAGGTGTATCTGACTACCCATAGAATCTAACGGTCCGTCAGAAATCGCGGGAAGGGGCCGGACGTGGGGAACTTCTTGGCAGGCAAGGTCGTCGCCGTCACCGGCGCCGGCCGGGGCATCGGGCGGGCCGTGGCACTCGCCGCGGCCGCCGAGGGCGCCAAGGTCGTCGTCAACGACTACGGGGTCGGGATCGAGGGCGCGGAGCCCACCAGCGAGATCGCCGAGGCCGTGGTGAAGGAGATCACCGCCCTCGGCGGGGAGGCCGTCGCCGTCGCCGACGACATCTCCACCATGGCGGGCGGCCAGCGCCTGGTCGACACCGCGCTCGCGCGCTACGGCCGCATCGACGGCGTCGTGTGCGTGGCCGGCATCCTGCGCGAACGGATGCTGTTCAACATGGCCGAGGAGGAGTGGGACCCGGTCATCGCCACCCACCTCAAAGGCACCTTCACCGTCTTCCGTGCCGCCTCCGCCGTCATGCGCAGGCAGGGCTCGGGCACCCTGATCGGCTTCACCAGCGGCAACCACCAGGGCTCCGTCGCCCAGGCCAACTACAGCGCCGCCAAAGGCGGGATCATCTCCCTCGTCCGCTCCGCCGCGCTGGGCCTGGCCAAGTACGGCGTCACGGCCAACGCCGTCGCACCCGTCGCCCGCACCCGCATGTCCGCGAACGTCCCCATGGAGCTCAAGGAGATCGGCGAGCCCGAGGACGTGGCGGCGCTGGTCACCTACCTGCTCAGCGACCGGGCCAAGGCCGAGGACATCACCGGGCAGGTCTACACGATCGCCGGCCCGAAGATCGCCGTCTGGGCGCAGCCGCGCGAGCTGCGCGCCGGATACGCCGACGGCTCCTGGACACCGGAGAAGATCGCCGACTTCCTGCCCGGCACGGTGGGCACCGACCCGATGCCGATGCTCGCGCAACTGGAGGCCATGGCCAAGGCGGCGGCCGCCAAGGACCGCCCCAACGCGTAGGACCGACCGGACAGGACCAGGGGGAGCGGCGTGGACTTCAGCTTCGGGGCCGAGGACGAGGAGCTGCGCGGGCACGCCCGAGCGTGGCTGTCGGAGCACCTCGTGGGCCCGTACGCGCAGGCCGTCGGCCTCGGCGGGCCGGGCAGCGAGCACGAGGGGGCCGGGATCCGGCGGGCGTGGGAGCGCGAGCTCGGCCGGGGCGGCTGGATCGGGCAGGGCTGGGAGGCCGACGGGTGGGGAAATCGGCGGCTGTCCCTGACCGGCCAGGTGGTGTGGGCCGAGGAGTACGCGGCCCTGCGCGCGCCCGGCCGGGTCGGCCACATCGGCGAGAACCTCCTCGCCCCGACCCTCATCGCCCACGGGACGCCCGAGCAGCGGGCCCGCTTCCTGCCCGGCATCGCGCGCGGCGATGAACTGTGGTGCCAGGGCTACAGCGAGCCGGGCGCCGGGTCCGACCTCGCGGGGATCCGGACGGCCGCGGTACGGGACGCGGCCGACGGGCTGTACCGGGTGACCGGGCAGAAGATCTGGACCTCGCTCGCCCACGACGCCGACTGGTGTTTCGTCCTGGCCCGCACCGAGCCCGGCTCGCGCCGCCACCGGGGGCTGTCGTTCCTGCTCGTACGCATGGACCAGCCCGGCCGCGTCGAGGTCCGGCCGATCCGGCAGATGTCGGGCACGAGCGAGTTCAACGAGGTGTTCTTCGACGGGGCGGTCGCGGCGGAGGTCGTCGGCGCCGAGGGCGACGGCTGGACCGTGGCCATGGGCCTGCTCGCCCTGGAGCGGGGGGTCTCGACCCTGGTCCAGCAGATCGGCTTCGCTGCCGAACTGGAGCGCGTACTGGCGTCGTACGCGGCGCGGGCCGCCGCGGGCGCCGAGGACCCCGTCCTGCGCGAGCGCCTCGTCCGCCAGTGGGCCGAGCTGCGCACGATGCGGTGGAACGCGCTGCGGACCCTGGCCCGCGCCGAGGGGGATGCGGGCGCTCCCAGCGTCGCCAAACTGCTGTGGGGCGGCTGGCACCGGCGGCTCGGGGAGCTGGCGGTGGAGGTCCGCGGCGCGGCGGCCACGGCCGGGCCGGCGGGCTGGGCGCCCGGGGTCCCGTACGAACTCGGGCTCGACGAGGAGCAGCGCCTGTTCCTGTTCACCCGTGCCGACACCATCTACGGCGGCTCGGACGAGATCCAGCGGAACATCATCGCCGAGCGCGTGCTCGGCCTGCCTAAGGAGCCCAGGTGAGAGGCGTCGTGTTCGACGGCAAGCAGGCCCAGGTGGTCGACGACCTGGAGATCCGGGACCCGGGGCCGGGGGAGGTGCTGGTCGCGATCGGCGCGGCCGGACTGTGCCACAGCGACCTGTCGGTGATCGACGGGACGATCCCCTTCCCGCCGCCGGTGGTGCTCGGGCACGAGGGCGCCGGGATCGTGGAAGCGGTGGGCGCGGGCGTCACCCACGTGGTGCCCGGCGATCACGTGGCACTGTCCACCCTCGCGAACTGCGGGGCGTGCGCGGACTGCGACCGGGGCCGGCCGACGATGTGCCGCAAGGCGATCGGGATGCCGGGACAGCCGTTCTCGCGGGGCGGGAAGCCGCTGTTCCAGTTCGCCTCCAACTCCGCCTTCGCGGAACGCACGATCGTCAAGGCCGTACAGGCCGTGAAGATCCCGGCCGACATCCCGCCGACCTCGGCGGCGCTCATCGGCTGCGGGGTCCTCACGGGCGTGGGGGCGGTGCTGAACCGGGCGCGGGTGGACCGCGGCGAGACGGTGCTCGTCATCGGTACCGGCGGCATCGGGCTGAACGTGCTGCAGGGGGCCCGGATCGCGGGTGCCACGACGATCGTGGCGGTGGACGCGAACCCGGCGAAGGAGGCGGTGGCCCGGCAGTTCGGCGCCACCCACTTCATCGACGCGTCCGCCGTGGCCGACTCGTCGGCGGCGGTCCGCGAGATCCTGCCGACGGGCGCCGACCACGCCTTCGAGTGCGTGGGCAACGTGAAGCTGATCCGCCAGGCGATCGACCTCCTGGACCGGCACGGGCAGGCGATCCTGCTCGGCGTGCCGGGCTTCAAGGAGGAGGCCTCGTTCCTGGTGTCGTCCATGTACCTGGACAAGACGATCATGGGCTGCCGGTACGGGTCCTCGCGCCCGCAACGCGACATCGCGCTCTACGCCGAGCTCTACCGGCAGGGCAGGCTGCTGCTGGACGAGCTGGTGACGGAGGTCTACCCGGTCGAGGACTTCGCCAAGGCCGTGGACGACGCCCACCACGGGCGGGTGGCGCGCGGGGTGCTCACCTTCTGAGGCGCCGCGGCCCGGGGCCGCGAACGACTCGGCTCCCCCGTCGACGGGAGGTCACCCGTCGGCGGAGGAGCCGTGAACGTGCACCGTGCGACCGTCGGTCGGTCAGCCGATCAGTCGGTCGGACGGTCGATCAGCAGGTCGACCGATCAGTCGAGGACGTCCGGGATCGGGTCGGTGTTGCCGCGCTGCAGCGCCGCCCCGGAGCCGGCGGTCGAACCGAGCGCCCAGTCCATGAGCTTCATCGCGTCCGCGTAGCGCTCCTCGTCGTTCAGCAGGACACCGATGACGGTCTTGCCGTTACGGGTCGCGGAGTAGACGAGGCACTTGCCCGCGGCGGTGCCGGTGCCGGTCTTGACGCCGGTCGCACCCGGGTACGCGTAGCCGGTGGGACGCTCGCGGATCAGCAGGTTGCTGTTGCCCCACGTGGCGTCGGTCGAGGTGCCGCCCGTGCTGTAGGTCGTCGCCGCCACGATCTTCGGGAAGGCGACGCCCGACATCGCGTACTTGGTGAGCTTCGCCAGGTCGCGGGCGGTGGTGAGGTTGTTGCCGGTCGGCGAGATGCCGTCGAAGGAGTCGTAGACCGTCTTGGTCATGCCCAGCGCCTTCGCCTTGGCGTTCATCTGCGCGATGAAGTCCGCCGTGCGGGCCTGGGTGGTCGCGCCCTTGCCGAAGGTGTCGGCGAGCGCGTAGGCCGCGTCGCAGCCCGACGGGAGCATCAGCCCGTACAGCAGCTGGCGGACCGTCGGAGTGGCCCCCACCTTCAGGTGGGCCGAGCTGGCGCCCTCGCGGACGACGTAGTCCGCGTACTCCTGCTTGATGGTGACCTTCTGGTCGTAGTTCAGGTCGGGCGTACGCATCACGACCTGAGCGGCCATGATCTTCGTGGTGCTCGCGCTCTGACGCTGGGTGTCGGCGTCCTTGCTGGTGAGCGTGGCCCCGCTGGTGCCGTCGATCAGGATCGCGCCGGCGGCGGTGACGGGAGGTGCGGCGACCGGGGCCGCCGACGAGCTCGGCGAAGCGGCCACCAGGAGCGCCCCCGTGGCGACCGTGACGGCGATCGCGCCGCGGGTGCGGCGCATCAGGTTCAGTATCAAATCAAATCCCCGCGTATCAGAAGAGGTCCGATGGGGCCGGACCACCGAAGTGACCTTCCCCGTGGGGAGCTTACGCAGCGGATCCGACACCCGGACGACGAAGTGTCCGCGCAGGGGCGGTGAGCCGACCGTTCGGCCTGCTCGGCGGGGGTCCCGTCAGTCGGCGAGGCGCCCGAAGCGGCCCTTGTGGAAGAGGAGCGGTTCGCCTTCGCCGGCCGCGCCCATGGCCACCACCCGGCCCACGACGATGAGGTGGTCCCCGCCGGTGTGAACGGCCTGGATCCGGCAGTCGATCCAGGCCGGCACGGCGTCGAGCTGCGGTGATCCCGTGACGGGGGCGGGGGTGTGGGCCACCCCGGCGAATTTGTCGGCGCCGCTGACGGCGAAGGACCGGCACAGCTCGCCCTGTTCGGCGCCGAGGATGTTGACGCAGAACACCCCGGCGCGGGCGATCCGCGGCCAGGTGGTCGACGTACGGGCCACCATGAACGTGACCAGGGGCGGGTCGAGGGACAGCGAGGCGAAGGACTGGCAGGCGAAGCCGGCCGGTCCCTCCTCGGCCTCGCCGGGCGGCGCGGTGATGACGGTGACCCCGCTGGCGAAGTTCCCGAGCACGGCCCGGAACTCGGCGGGGGACACCGGCGCGCGCTCGTCCTCGCCGACGGCCCGCAGGTCGGGACGCGGCAGGGCGTCGACGGACTCGGGTTCCCGCTGCGCCGAGGCGGAGGTGGGGGAGCCGACTGACCTGAGGTATCGGACGACGGTGGCCGCCATCCCTGCATGTCCCATCACACCGACGATTGAAGCTGACGGATCGTCAGATAGGAAGGGGTGGGCGGGCGTCGGCGCCCGGCACGGAAGCGGTCGTCACCGGGGCCGCCGTCGTCCCCGCCCTGCTGCTGCAGCTCGCGGGGTGACCGTTCGTCGTCTCCCTGGCCTGGATCGCGGGCAGCGGCGTACTGCCCCTGCTGGTGGTGGGCCTGGCGCTGCGCACCACCCGGTCGTGCGGCTTCGTCGCGACGGCGTCGTACGTCACCTCCGGCGTGCTCGCGCGCGCCGTCCTGATCGGCGGGCCGTACGTGTTCGACGGGCCCGCGGAGGACCGGTACGAGCCGTCACGGGTGCAGCAGCCGGGGTACGCCGGCACATGGCGCGGCGAGGGCGGCGGTCCGGGGACGGTACGGGGACGGTACGGGTCCACCCGTTCGGCAGCCCGGCCGCCGCGCCGCGGGCGCTCGTACACCCACACGGGTGAAACCCCCGGCCTCCGTGGGTCCGTACGCCCGGGCGCGGGGGGAGGCTCGGCATCGTGGCAGCGACCTCGTACCGCCGCCGTACCCCCGGGAGGACCCCATGCTCGGTACCGACTTCACCACCGGATCACCCAACTGGCTCGACCTCGGCAGCCCCGACACCGAGGCGGCCGCCGAGTTCTACAACGCCGTCCTCGGCTGGG
Organism: Streptomyces sp. BF23-19; assembly: GCF_041106355.1. NCBI lineage: Bacteria > Bacillati > Actinomycetota > Actinomycetes > Kitasatosporales > Streptomycetaceae > Streptomyces > Streptomyces sp. BF23-19. The sequence continues at coordinate 77,042 of NZ_JBGBPT010000004.1, forward strand.
AGTTCGTCTCCGCCGGGCCCGAGGCGGGCGGGTACGGGTTCTTCCAGGTGGACGGCAAGACCGTCGCCGCGCTCGGGCCGCTCACCGAGGAGGGGGCCACGTCCGCCTGGATGCAGCACTTCATGAGCCCCGACGCCCAGGCCACGGCGGCGGCCGTCACCGCCGGTGGCGGCAAGGTCCGGATGGAGCCCATGGACGTCATGGGAGAGGGCTGGCTCGCCCAGTTCACCGACCCGCAGGGCGCCGAGTTCGCCTGCTGGCAGCCGGGGAAGACCGGCGGACTCCAGCTGACCTCCGCCGACAACACGCTGGTGTGGACGGAGCTCCACGTCGCCGACCCGGTCGCCGCCATCGCCTTCTACGCCGGGCTGTTCGGCTGGCGCAGCGCCGAGATGCCCGCGCCCGGAATGACGTACCGGGTGGTGAGCACCGCCGACGGAGACCAGCAGGACGCCTCCTTCGGTGGGGTCGCCCCCTTCATGGGCGTCGGCGAGGGCGAGAAGGCGCGCTGGGTCCCCTACTTCGCCTCGGCGGACGTCGACGCCACCGTCGCGGCGGCCAAGGCGAACGGCGGCTCGGTCCTCATGCCGGCCACCGACCTCCCCGAGGTCGGCCGCATCGCGTGGCTGGCCGACCCGGCCGGCGCGGTGTTCGCGCTGCTCAAGCCCGACCCGCGGATGTAGTCAGCGGCCGAGGTACTTGGGCGTGCGGCGCTCCACGAAGCTCGCCACGCCCTCGTTCGCGTCGGCGGTGGTCATGTTGATCTCCTGAGCGGTGGCCTCGGCGGCGAGCGCGGCCGCCCGGTCACCGTCCAGGGAGGCATTGACCAGTTGCTTGGTCATGGCCAGCGCCCGGGTGGGCCCCTGGGCCAGCCGCTCGGCCCACTCCCGGGCCGTCGCCTCCAGCTCCCCGGCCGGAACCACCCGGTTGACCAGGCCCAGGCGCTCGGCCTCGACGGCCGGGACGGCGTCGCCGAAGAACATCAGCTCCTTGGCCTTCTGCGGCCCGACGAGCCGGGGGAGCAGATACGCGCCCCCGCCGTCGGGGACCAGGCCGCGCCGGACGAACACCTCGATGAAACGGGCCGCTTCGGCGGCGATCACGAGGTCGCAGGCGAGGGCCAGGTGCGCGCCGATGCCGGCGGCCGTGCCGTTGACGGCGGCGAGGACGGGCTTCTCGCAGTCGAGCACGGCGGTGATCAGGCGCTGCGCGCCGAGGCGGATCATCCGGGCGACATCCCCGGCGACCCGCTCGCCCGCGGGGGCGCCGGGGCTTCCCCGCAGGTCCGCGCCGGCGCAGAAGCCCTTGCCGGTGGCGGTGACGACGACGGCCCGCACGGCCGGGTCGGCGGAGGCCTCGGCGAGCAGCGCGATGACGCGCTCGCGCTGGTCCCAGGTGACGGCGTTCATGGCCTCGGGACGGTTGAGGGTGATCCAGGCGACGCCGTTGTCGATGCGGTGGAGGACTTCGTCCATGCGTGAACTCCCGTTCGGCGGGCGAGGCTGAGACCTCCAGCCTCGCCGGCGTTTGAGGCGCGGGTCCGGGCGGAGCCCGGGAAGCGGCGAAGGGGCGGGGCGGGGAGTGGCTCCGCGCAGCGGGGCCGCGGGGCGAGCGCAGCGTCAGCGGCAGATGGCGAGGGCGTCCAGGGCTACCGCTCCCTGACCGCGAGGGAGCACCATCAGCGGGTTGATGTCCAGCTCGGACAGTTCGTCGCCCAGTTCCAGGGCCATCCGCTGGATGCGGAGCACGACCTCCACCAGGGCGTCCACATCGGCCGGGGGTGCCCCCCGTACGCCCTCCAGCAGTGCGTGCCCGCGCAGCTCCCGCAGCATCGCCCGCGCCTGGTCCTCGCCGAACGGCGGCACGCGGACCGCCGCGTCGTGCAGGACCTCCACCAGGACCCCGCCCAGCCCGACGGTGACGGTGGGTCCGAAGAGGTCGTCCTGGGTCACGCCGACGACCATCTCCACGCCCCGCTCCACCATCTGGCAGACCAGGATCCCGTCGAGCGGCACGTTCTCGTAGCGCGCGATGTCGGTGAGCTCCCGGTACGCGTCGCGGATCTGGCTCGCCGAGGTGAGGCCGATCTTCACGAGGCCGAGCTCCGTCTTGTGGCCCAGCTGCGGGCCCGAGGCCTTCATCACCACCGGGTAGCCGACCAGCCCGGCGGCGCGGACGGCCGCCGCCGCGCTGGTCACGAGCTGCTCGCGGGGGACCCGTATCCCGTAGGCGCGCAGGAGCTGTTTCGCCGCGTGCTCGCTGAGCTGCTGCGACGGCCGCATGAGGGCCTGCGCCTTGCGGTACGAGGGCGAGGGCGTGCGCGGTGCGTCCTCGAAGGGGGAGCGGTAGCCGGCGGTGAAGCGGTGGTGGCCGAGGTAGGCGCGGACGGCGGTGATGCAGTTGCCGAAGGTACGGAAGGTGGCCACGCGGGAGGAGCCGAGGAGGGTGGTGCGGTAGGCGTCCTCGGTGCCGACGGGGGAGCCCCAGATCACGCAGATCAGCTTGTCGCTCTGCTCGGCCGCGTCCACCAGGTCCTGGGCTAGCTTGTCGCTCATGGGCGGGAAGGGGCCGGTGATCGGGCAGATCAGGACGCCCACCTCGGGGTCGGCGAGGATCGCGTCGATGATCTTGCGGCCGCGCCAGTCGCCGACGGGGTGGCCGCCGTTGTCGACGGGGTTGGCGACGTTCAGGTAGCCGGGGATCCACTGGTGGAGTTCGTCCTGCTTGGCCTGCGACAAGGTCGGCAGGGTCAGGCCGGCCTCCGTGGCCAGGTCGGAGAAGTGGGCCCCGGTGCCGCCGGAGATGGAGTAGACGACGACCCCGTCGGCCTGGGGCTTACGGGCTCGGGCGAGCAGGGCGGCGGTGTCCTGGAGCTCGTCGAGGCCGTCGACGCGGATGACGCCGAACTGGCGCATGGCGGCGTCGACGACGGTGTCGGCCCCGGTCAGCTTCCCGGTGTGGGAGGCGGCCATGCGGGCGCCGGTCTCGGTGCGGCCGACCTTGACGGCGACGACGGGGACGCCGTTGCGTGCGGCCCGGTCGGCGGCGAGCAGGAACGACCGGCCGTCCTTGAGGCCTTCCACGTAGCAGGCGATGGCGCCGACCTCGGGCTGCTCGGCGAAGTAGGAGATGAAGTCGGAGGTCTCCAGGTCCGCCTCGTTGCCGGTGGGCGCCCAGTGGGAGAGGCGGATGCCCAGCTCCTGCAGGGTGTAGACGGGTCGGCCCTGGTGGCCGGACTGGGTGATGAGGGCGATCGCCGGGCCGTCGAGGTCCTCGCGGAACTTCTCGAAGGCGTTGAGATTGGTGTTGGGTCCCAGCAGGCGCAGGCCGGAGCCCCGGACGGCGGCGCCGAGCCGCTCCTGGGCGGCGGCGCCGGCGTCGCCGGTCTCGGCGAAGCCGGAGGCGAAGGCGACCGCGAACTTGACCTTGGTCTCCGCCAGTTCCTCGATGACGGGGAGCGGGTCGGCGACGAGGAGGACGGCGAGGTCCACCTGTTCGGGCAGGTCGGCCACGGAGGCGTGGCAGGTCAGGCCGAAGACGGTGGGGCGGGTGGGGTGCACGGGGTGGATCCGGGCGCCGACGCGTTCCGCCCAGGCGATGAGCTGGCGGGTGATGCCGGTGTTCGGTCGGCCCTCCGCGTCGGAGGCGCCGATGACGGCCACGGAATCGGGCCGGAAGAACCGGTCCAGGTCGGGCACGTCGGCGTGCAGCGGTCGTCCGCTGACGTCCAGGGGGACCGCGTCGTCGGCGGATGGGGCCGCCGACGAGTGGACGGCGGTCCTGGGAGACTCCCCGCAGGCCTCGACACGTGCGCGGAAGTCGGTGGTGAGGGTGCCGTGAGTAGATCCAAGCATCGTTGCCGCCCACTCCTGCTCGATGAACCTCGATGGAACTCAATAACTGACGTGTAGTCAGATTACTGAACTGACGTGCCGTCAGGAACAGGGCTGCGCAGGAAAGGTGTGGAGGTGGTGTGGTGAAGTGAACGGTGACAGATCCCGCGGGCGCCGGTCCAGGGCGCGATTCGGCCGACCGGGGCGGCGGGGCGGCGGGGCGGCGAGGCGGCGAGGCGGCGGGGCGGCCGGGGCGGGTCGGCCCGCCCTCCGGCCGCCGCGGCTCAGGTGTGCCAGAGGGCGAACAGCCCGACGAAGAAGAGCAGGGCGAACATCGGAACCCACCACGGCGCGGATCCCGCCTCCCGCGTCGAGCGCGACACGCGGGCCAGCAGCCGGGCGTTCAGCAGCCCGGCGGTCAGGCAGTAGAGCAGCCAGAGCGGCTCGAACAGCCAGGCGGGGGACTCGAAGTAGATGCCGTAGCCGAGCAGCAAGGTGTCGGCCTGGGTGACGACGAGGAAGAGGTGCACGACGAGGAGCCAGGGCATCGTCAGCACCACGGCGATGTTGCGGATCAGCCAACCGTCCTCGCCGAGCCCGACGCCACCTGCCGTCGACCACACCGCGCAGACGGTGAGCAGCACCAGGTACCAGCGGGACAGCGGCTCGCTCCATGCGGTCCTGACGGTCTCCCGGATCCGGGAGGCCGGAGCGCCCGGGCCGGCCGGCTTCACGCGGCGCCCTTTGCCGCCCGGCGGGCGACCGCCTTGGCGATCTTCTCCGCGTCCATGGCCATCTCGCGGAACATGCCGCTGATGGGGTTCGAGAAGCCCGTGAAGTACAGGCCGGGAGCCTGCTCGGGGGTGCGGGCGCCGTGCGTACGCGGGCGGCCGCGCTCGTCGAGCACCCCCAGGTGGCCGACCAGCTCCTCCAGGGCGCGGCGGTAGCCGGTCGCCGCGATCACCGCGTCCGGGGTGATCCGCGAGCCGTCCGCGAGCACCACCTCGGCGCCGTCGAAGGCCTCGACGGCCGCCACCGGCTCCACCGTGCCGCCGCGGACCGCGTCGATCAGACCGACGTCCTGAACCGGTATCGACCCCTGCTTCACCCTGCTGTACAGGCCGGTGGTCGGGCGCGGAAGCCCGTACGCCGACAGGTCCGGTACGGAGGCCTTCGCGACGAGCGCGCCCAGCCGGTCCACGAGCCGCGCGGGCAACCGGCGTACGAGGATCCCGCTGCGCTGGGCCGGCCAGCCGGCGGTGGAGCGGCGCATGATGTGCGGCGCGGTGCGCACGGCGAGCCGCACCCGCGCCGCGCCGCCCTCGACGAGGTCGACGGCTATCTCGGCGCCGGTGTTGCCGACGCCGACGACGAGGACGTCCTGGCCGGCGTACGGCTGGGGGTTGCGGTACTCGCGGGCGTGCAGCAGCCGGCCCTCGTACGTGTCCCGGCCCGGCCAGTCGGGGAGTGCCGGCGTGTGGTTGTACCCGGTGGCGATGACGACGGCCGCGGCCGCCAGCTCCCGGCCGCCGCTGGCGTGCAGGATCCAGCCGTCCCCGTCCCCGTTCCCGCCCCCGGCCCCGTTGCCGCTCTCGCCGTCGGGGCCGGAGGTGGCGGGCTCGATCCGGGTCACCTCCACACCGGTGACCAGCTCCAGCTCGTGGAACTCGGCGTACTTCTCCAGATAGCGCACGACGTCGTCGCGGGAGACCCAGCGCCCGAAGCGGCGCGGCATGGGCAGACCCGGGAGGGCGGAGAGCCGGCGCGTGGTGTGCAGGCGCAGCCGGTCGTAGTGCCGCCGCCAGGACGCGCCGACCCCATCGGACTTCTCGACGACCACCGCGCGTACCCCGCGGGCGCGCAGCGCGGCGGCCGCGGCGAGGCCGCCGGGGCCGGCCCCGATGACGTACACGGGGCGGGGCTGGGTGGTCATGTCGGGTGCTGTGGGGTCTCCGGGCATGAGGTGTGATCGTATCGCCACGCTGGGTTCATGGGTCTCGGTCGGGCGGGGAATCGATTGCGGATCGATCACGGGCGCGCGCGGCGCCCGTGGCGGCGCGGACCCGAGGCCGGCCGGGGCCTTGCGCGATCGCTCCGGATCCGCTGAACTGACGTACCGTCAGATAGAGCGTGCGCGTCGATCGCGAGAGGGGTGGGGGCCGCCGATGCAGACCATCTGGCTCAGTGGGGCCGAATGGCTCGCCGTGCTCCGGATAGGCCTCGGCCTGTGGTGGCTGGAGAGCTGGCGGCACAAGGACAAGAAGGGCTGGTTCGAGCGCGGCACCGGCATCGCCTGGGCCGCCGACGTCGCTGGCAAACACCGCTGGACCTTCGTCAAGGGCGGCTTCGAACTGGTCGTCGCACCACGGCCGAAGGCGATGGCCTACATCGTCGTCTACGCGGAACTCGCCCTCGGGCTCGGCCTCGTAATCGGCTTCCTGACCCCGGTCGCACTGATCGGCGGACTCCTGCTGAACCTGCTCTACCTGGTCCTGATGATCCACGACTGGGCCGAGCAGGGCCAGAACGCGATGATGGCGCTCATCTCGCTCGTCGCGCTCCTCGCCATGTCCTGGCAGACCTGGTCCCTCGACGCGTCGATCGGACTCTTCCTGTGAGCGGCACCGCGCGGTACGACCTCCCCGAGGCGGACGACTTCACCCGCCCCTACTGGGACGCGGCGGCCGAGGACCGGCTCCTGCTGCGGCGCTGCGCCGACTGCGGACGGGCCCACCACTACCCGCGCGAGTTCTGCCCGTTCTGCTGGGCGGGCGAGGACCGCGTGACGTGGGAGACGGCGAGCGGCCGGGCGACCCTCTACACGTGGTCGGTGATCCACCGCAACGACCTCCCGCCGTTCGGCACGCGCGTCCCCTACACGGCGGCGGTCGTCGACCTCGCCGAAGGCCCGCGGATGATGACCGAGGTGGTGGACTGCGAGGCGGCGGACCTGCGCATCGGCATGCCGCTGACGGTCACCTTCCGCGAGGCGGCGGACGGGGTGTGGGTGGCGGTCTTCCGGCCCGCGCCACCGCGCTGACGGCCGGCGGCCGTCAGCCGACGGTCAGGGCCAGAGCAGCTCGCGCTCCCAGGACCCGTCGGCGGTACGGGAGTACCGCAGGCGGACGTGCCGGCGCGCGGCGTCCCCCTGGAAGAACTCCACCTCGACGGGTTCCAGTACGTACCGCGTCCAGGTCGGAGCCGGCGCGTCCGGCTCGGCCCCGGCCCGCTCCCAGGCCGCCGCCGAGACCCGCGCCAGCTCCTCCACGGAACCGAGCACCTCGCTCTGCCGGCCGGTCAGCGCGGCGGCGAGCGCACCGCGCGAGCGGACCGCCAGGTCCGCCCTGCTCTCCTCGGGCCCGCAGGCGGTGACCCGACCCCGGACGCGGACCTGACGGCCCACGCTCGGCCAGTAGAACCCGAGCGCCGCCTCCGGCCGCCCGGCCAACTGCACGCCCTTGGCGCTGGTGGCGTGCGAGGCGAAGTGCCAGCCGCGCGCGTCGACGTCGTGCAGCATCAGCGTCCGCACATCGGGCCGCCCCTGCCCGTCCACCGTCGCCAGACTCATGGTGTGCGGCTCCAACTGCCCCGCCCGCGCGGCATGCACGAACCACTCCCGGAAGAGCGTCAAGGGCTCACCGGGCGCGGCTCCGGGATCGAACCCGGGGAGCGGGCAGTCCCACACGCGCAGGGAATGCAGGGTGGCACGGAACGCGTCGGGGCTGCTCTGACTGTCTTCGCTGCTCATGAACCCCATGGAACAGCAGGGCGGGGGCGGTGGGCCAGGGGATCGGGTGGCGGTGCGAGGCGGGGCGTGGGCTTCGGGGAGCGGGGGCCGGTGGGGCGGGGTCGGGGAAGGGAAGGGGGGGGGCTT
>NZ_JBGBPT010000004.1:84777-199640 GCF_041106355.1 Streptomyces sp. BF23-19
AACCCCCCCCCCCCGCCTACCTGACGCCGCCCCAGCAGCTCCCGCCGCTTCAGCCGACCCCGGGCGATCGGCTTCCGCTCACCGAAGCCCTCGAAGAAATCCTTCGCCTCACCGATGAGTTCTCGTCCTCGACGCGGTCATACCTACGAGACCGCACCGCACACACCCGCACCGCCCCCGGAGGGACACGCATCATGGCCGAGACAGTGAAGGGCCCCGCAAGCTACTTCCCCTCGATCGAGAAGAAGTACGGACGTCCGATCGGGGAGTGGCAGGACCTGATTCGGTCCTCGCCGCTGACCAAGCACATGGAGTTGGTCTCGTGGCTCAAGACCGAGCACGGCCTGGGGCACGGTCACGCCAATGCGCTCGTCGCGCACACGCTCGCCGAGGGCAAGTAGCGGCTCCCGCCCCCCCCGGGCGGGGGCCGGTCAGCCCCGCCCCAGCAGGACCGTTCCCGACGAGCAGAACCAGCCGCCCGTGCCCGAGGCCAGGGCGACTTCCGGGAGGCGGCCGCCGGGTTTGGTGACCTGGCCGGCCCCCGCCTCGCCGCGGAGTTGGCGGACCGCTTCGACCAGGAGGAAGAGGCCGCGCATGCCGGGGTGGCAGGCCGAGAGGCCGCCGCCGTCGGTGTTGACAGGGAGTTCCCCGTCGCGCAGCAGGCGACCCTTCTCCACGAAGGCCCCGCCCTCGCCCTTCGCGCAGAAGCCGAGGTCCTCCAGGGTCACCAGGGTCATGTAGGTGAAGGCGTCGTAGATCTCGGCGAGGTCCACGTCCGCCGGGGTGAGGCCGGCGCGTTCGAAGGCGATGCGGCCCGAGACGGCGGCCGGGGACACGGTGAAGTCCTCCCACTCGGACATGGTGGTGTGGGAGACGGACGTGCCCGTCCCCAGGATCCAGACGGGGGCCTTCGCGGTGTCCGGTACGTAGTCCTCCGCCGCCAGGAGCACCGCGCAGCCGCCGTCCGAGCGGATGCAGCAGTGCAGTTTGGTGAAGGGGTCGGCGATCATGTCGCCGCCGAGTACGTCCTCGACCGTGATCGGGTCGCGGAACATGGCGTCCGGGTTCGTGGCCGCGTTCGCGCGGGCCTGTACGGCCACGGAGGCGAGCTGCTCCAGTGTCGTCCCGTACTCGTGCATGTGGCGGCGGGCGGCCATGGCGTACTTGGAGATCAGTGTGTGGCCGTACGGGACCTCGAACTGCAGCGGTCCGCGCGCTCCGAAGGAGAGGTTGGACGTGCGGCGCCGCGCCTTGATGTCCGCGCGGGCCGTGGAGCCGTAGACCAGGAGCACGGCGTTCGCGTGCCCGGCGGCGATGGCGTCCGCCGCGTGGGCGGCCATGACCTCCCAGGTGGAGCCGCCGACCGAGGTGGAGTCGACCCAGGTGGGACGCAGGCCCAGGTACTCGGCCACTTCGACCGGTGCGAGTGTGCCGAGGCCGGCCGAGGCGAAGCCGTCGATGACGGAGCGGTCCAGGCCGGAGTCGGCCAGGGCGCGGCGGGCGGCCTGCGCGTGCAGGGCGTAGGGGGTGGGGCCGTCGACCCGGCCGCAGTCCGAGAGGGCGACGCCGACGACCGCGACCTTCCGGCGGGCGCGGGTCGCGGGTCCGGTCGCCGCTCCGGGCGTGGGTCCGGACAAGGGGCCGGATGTGGGGCCGGATGTGGGTCCAGATGTGGGTCCAGGCATGAGGGGACGGTATATCTGACGGAGTGTCAGACGCTAGACCCCGCCGCGCAACCCGCCCTCGCCGCCCCCTGTGCATCTGGCGCCCTCCGCTCTAGCATGACGGCCCGTCAGATATCTCCCGGCCACCGCCGGGAGGTGCCCCCGGGAGGAGCTCGACGATGGATGCCGCCTTCACCGCGGAGCAGGACGAGATACGCCGTACCCTGCGCGAGATCCTGGGCAAACGCTGCGGCCCCGACGAGGTCAAGGCCGCCGTCCGCACCGCCGCCGGACACGACCGCGAGCTCTGGCAGCAGCTCGCCCGGCAGCTGGGGCTGCCGGGCATCGCCATCGCCGAGGAGTACGGCGGTGTCGGCTGCTCACCCGCCGACCTGGCCCTGGCCTGCGAGGAGACAGGGCGGGCGCTGCTGCCCTCGCCGCTGCTGGCCACCGCCGCCCTGTGCGTGCCCCTGATCACCGCCCTCGGTACCGACGCCCAGCGCTCCGCGCTGCTCCCGCCGCTGGCGACGGGCGGCCTGACCGCCGCCCTCGCCGTCAGCGGCCCGGCGCTGGCCACCGCCCTCGCGCTGACCGGCGAGGACCCCTCCGGGCAGTGGTCCGGTGGCGGCCGCGCGGGCGGCGTCCAGGCCCGGGCCGTCACCGCCGACGCCGCCGGGAGCGGCCGGCGGTTGTACGGGGAGGCCACCCAGGTGCTCGACGGGCACAGCGCCGGGTTGCTGCTCGTCGCCGCGCATACCGGCGGCTTCGCGCGCAGCCGCACGCAGCTGTTCCTCGTACGGGAGGACGCGCCGGGGCTCGTACGGTCCCGACAGGCCGTCCTGGACGAGACCCGCCCGCAGGCCAGGATCGAACTGCGAGACGTTCCCGCGGAGTTGCTCGGCGACGAAGGGGCGGATGTGCTCGGCGCGCTCGCCGCGACCGGGCGCACCGCCGCGGCCGTGCTGGCCGCCGAGGCGGTCGGCGCGGCCGGTCAGGCGCTGGCCCGTACGGTGGAGTACGTACGTCAGCGTGAGCAGTTCGGCCGGGCGATCGGCTCCTTCCAGGCGGTCAAGCACCGCCTCGCCGACCTGTACGTGCGGGTGCAGGCGGCCCGCTCGGCGGCCTACTACGCCGCCTGGGACCCCGACCAGGGCGGCCTCGCGCTCGCGCAGGCCCTGGAGACCCTACGGGTGACCGCGGGCGAGGCGATCCAGCTGCACGGCGGGATCGGCTTCACCTGGGAGCACGACGCGCACCTCTACTTCAAGCGGGCGGCGGCCGACGAGTTGCTGTTCGGCCCGGTCCACCGGCTGCGGGCGCACGCCGCCGACCGCGCGGGCCTGTTCGCGGATCCGGCGACGGCTCCGGTCGGGGACTCGGCGGCATCTCCCGTCACGTCCCCGCCCGCGCCGACGCCCACGCCCACGTCCCCGCGCACGTCCCCGCCCCCGCCCGCACAAGAGAAGGTGGCCGTCTGATGGCTCCCGGCGTCAAGCTGATGCAGAAGGTCTCCTCGACCCTGCTCTTCGCCAAGATCGCACCGCACTTCATCCCCGCCATGGACAAGGCGGTGCACAAGCTGACCCGCGGCAAGGTCATCCTCAGCGCCCAGATGCTGCCGGGCGTGATCCTCACCGCCAAGGGTGCCAAGACCGGTGAGCCGCGCACGACCCCGCTCGCCTGCATGCCGGAGAACGGCGGGACGACCTGGATCCTGATCGGCTCCAACTTCGGCCGGCCCGGGCACCCGGCATGGACCGGGAACCTGCTCAAGCACCCGGACGCGGACGTGAGTTGGCAAGGCAGGGACATCCCCGTCCGGGCCCGGCTGCTGGCGGGTGAGGAACGCGCGGAGGCGTGGCGGGCGGTGCTGAGGTTCTGGCCGCCGTACGCGACGTACCAGGCGCGCATCGAGCGCGAGATCCGGTTGTTCCGCCTGGAGCGTCGCTGATCGCAGGCGATCTGGCGTGGATCGGGCGCGGATCGTGCGTGGATCGGACGTGGGTCTGGCGTGGGTCTGACTTGGATCTGGCGTGGATCTGGCGTGGATCGGGGACGTGGTCGGCGGGCCCCTGGAGGGCGTCCGGGGGCCGCCGCTACTTCGTGGGCTTCTTGCCCGTGATGCCGAGGTGGACGAGCAGCGCCAGGTTCGGCTTGAGCTCGGCCTGCTTGACGCCCCAGGTCTGGAAGCCCTTCTGGTGCGAGGCGACCGCGGCCAGCATCGCGACCAGGGAGCCGGCCATCGCCGCGGGGCTGATGTCCTTGTCGACCTTGCCCTTGGCCTGGAGCTCCTTCATCGATTCCGTGAGGGAGTTGGTGACCGAGTTCAGGATCTTCATGCGGATCTTGTAGAAGCGCTTGTCGCCCTCGGCCGCGCCGAGGTCGACGACCCGCAGGATCGCGTCGTTGCGGCGCCAGAATTCCAGGAAACCCTCGACGAGTTCCTCGGCGGCGGCCCACCCTGACTTGCCGACCCAGGTCCGGCCCTCGACGAGCGACGTCAACTGCGCGCCCTCGGTGGCCATTTGTTCGGCGATCTCCAGGACGGCGCCCTCGACGTCCGGGAAGTACTGGTAGAAGGTCGCGGGGGAGGTGCCGGCCTTGCGGGCGACGTCGATCACTTTGACGTCGCGGTACGGCGAGGAGCTGAGCATCTCGCTGAGGCAGTCGAGCAGCTTCTGCCGCGTCGCCTGGCCGCGCCGGCCGGCGACACGCCCGTCGACGGTGCGTACTTGTCCTGTCATGCCGTCAGCTTACCGAGGGGTGATCGGCGCGCTATTCGGCCGCCTGCAAATGGGGTTACGAGGTCCCTGGCCTGGGCGGAAGGCGGTCCCGGGCGGCCGCAGGGGCATATTTCGGACGCGCGTCGGGGCCCGCGAGCCCCCGGCCGGGCCCTGTCGGGGCCCCGGGCGTGTCGCCCGGTTCCGCAAGGTTTCCCCCGAATAGTCTTATCAACAGGCTGTGGACAAGTTTTCGGGCGGATCATGGCTGAGAGGGTTGGGAGGGTACACACCCCCGCACAACGGAAGGAAACGGGCCCATGGCCGCATTCGTCGAAGGCGCACCCTGCTGGGTGGACGCCTCGCTTCCGGACGTCGAGGCGGGCAAGCGCTTCTACGGTGAGCTCTTCGGGTGGACCTTCGCCGAAGGCGCGGGTGCCGAGTACGGCCACTACACCCAGGCCTACAGCCGCGGCCGCAACGTCGCCGCCCTCGCCCCCAAGCCCGACGGCCGCATGCCCACCGTCTGGGGGATCTACCTCTACACCAACGACGCCTACGCCTGCGCCCAGCGCATCCGCGCCGCCGGCGGCCAGATGGTGATGGACCCGATGCCGGTCGGCCCGTACGGCACCGCGGCGATGGCCGCCGACCCCGGCGGCGCCGTCTTCGGCCTGTGGCAACCCGGCACCCACCACGGCTTCGACGCCCAGCAGGAGCCGTACACGTACTGCTGGAGCGAGGTCTACACACGGGCCCGCGACGCCGTCGACGCCTTCTACGCCAAGGTCTTCGGCTACGTCCCGCAGGACCAGGACGACGCCGGCGTCGAGTACCGCATCTGGTCCCCGCCCGGCACCGCGCCCGGCACGGACACCGCCGTCCTCGGCCGCAGCCTGATCACCGAGGCCTTCCCCGAGGTCATGCCCGCGCACTTCCTCGCCTACTTCGCCGTGCCGGACTGCGACCAGTCGGTCGCCATGGTGCAGCGGCTCGGCGGCCGGGTCACCGCCGACCCCTTCGACACCCCCTACGGGCGGATCGCGGTCGTCGCCGACAACCAGGGGGCGGTCTTCGGTCTGCTCTCGGAACCCCGCACGAAGCCGAACGCGTAACGGGCGTCCCGTGGACCGGGCCTCCTGCCGACCGGGCCCCCTGCCGACCGGGCCGCGTGCCGACCGGGCCGCGCGGTCCGGATCGCCCCGGTTCCGGAAGGATCACCGAGCAGATCACACCGCCCTGCTCGACGTGCCGGGGCCGGACCGGGTCCGGGCCTGACAGAATCGGGGTTGCTCGACCCGGGCGGCGCCCGGAGTGAGACGCTGCACGGGGCAGGGCCCCGTGCCGGTGGAAGCGGGCCCGCTGAGTGGCCCGTACGGGGAGGTGTGGAGGCGAGTGGTGGAGCAGCTGACGCAGCACGACCCGAGACGGATCGGCCCCTTCGAGGTGCTGGGACGGCTCGGCGCCGGCGGCATGGGGCTGGTCTATCTCGCGCGGTCCGCGTCCGGACGGCGGGTCGCGATCAAGACGGTGCGCACCGAGCTCGCGGAGGACCAGCTCTTCCGCGTCCGCTTCACGCGCGAGGTGGAGGCGGCCCGCGCCGTGTCGGGCTTCTACACCGCGGCCGTGGTCGACGCCGACCCGCGCGCCGCCGTGCCGTGGCTGGCGACCGCGTACGTCCCGGCGCCCTCCCTGGAGGAGATCGTCAACGAGTGCGGGCCCATGCCCGCCCAGGCCGTACGGTGGCTCGCCGCCGGCATCGCCGAGGCCCTGCAGTCCATCCACGGCGCCGGCCTGGTCCACCGCGACCTGAAGCCGTCCAACGTGCTCGTCGTCGAGGACGGCCCGCGCGTGATCGACTTCGGTATCGCGAGCGGGGTCTCCAACACCCGCCTGACCATGACGAACGTCGCCGTCGGCACCCCGGCCTACATGTCGCCCGAGCAGGCCAAGGACTCGCGCAGCGTCAAGGGCGCGTCCGACGTCTTCTCGCTCGGCTCCACCCTCGTCTTCGCCGCCACCGGGCACCCGCCCTACCACGGGGCGAACCCGGTGGAGACGGTCTTCATGCTGCTGCGCGAGGGGCCCAACCTGGAGGGGCTGCCCGCCGAGCTGCGGCCGCTGATCGACTCCTGCATGCAGATGGACGCCACGCTCCGGCCCACCCCGGCCGACCTGCAGGCGCAGCTCGCTCCGCACCTCTTCGACGGCGGTGACGACAGCGGCACCGCCTCCGCGTGGCTGCCCGCCCGCGCCGTCGCGATGATCGAGGCCCGGCGCGCGGGGCACCGTACGCCGCCCGCGCCCGTCCCCGTGGTGCCGGCGCCCGGACCGGCCTCCGGGGGCCGCGGGTCGGCCTCCGAAGCCGTCACGCACCGCCGGCCGCGCGGCGCCGACTCGTGGGTGGACCCGCGTACCGGCCAGGCCGTCCCGCAGCGCCCGCACCACCCGCCGATGTCCCCGGTGCCCTCGGGCGAGCCGGTGCGCCTGGGCGGCTCGCCGGTGCCGATCGGGCCCGGCCCGCGCGCGAGCGTCGCTGCCCCGGCCGCGCACGCCTCGTCTGCCGCCGCGGACTCGGCGACCGGCTGGATCCGCCCGCCCGGCGGATCGGTGGCCACCCCCTCGGCGGTGCAGCCCGTACCGAGCAGCCCCGGCCCGTCCCCGGACAGCGGCCGCTGGCGGCCGTGGCGCTTCCGCATGTCCAACGAGGTCTGGGGCACCCCGACCGTCGCCGGGAACCTGCTCTACGTGACCTCCTTCGAGGTCCACGCGCTGGACGTGGCGAGCGGCCGCCGCCAGTTCAAGACCCGCGACGTCGCCTGGTCCATGGCGGTCACCGACGGCCGGATCCACGCCTCCGACGGCCCCTCCCTCTTCGCGCTCGACGCCGGCGACGGCTCCGAGCGGTGGCGGCTGTCCACCGACGCCTGGGTGTACGCGCTGCGCGCCGAACGCGGCACGGTCGTCACCGCCAGCCGGGGCGGCGGCGTACAGGGCCGGGAGGCCTCCAACGGCCACAAGCTGTGGGAGCTGACCGGAGCGCAGAGCGACTTCGAGACCCCGGAGGCGGCCCCCGTCCTCCACGACGGCACGGTGTACGTGTGGCAGGACGCCCGGCTGCGCGCCCTGGACGCCCGTACCGGCCGCGAGTCCTGGTCCTACCCGATCGGCGACGCGGCCTCCTGCGGGAACGTGCCCGTGCGGGTCACTCCGGCCCCCGACGGCAACGTCTACGTCGCGGCCGGCACCCGGGTCATCTCGGTGGACCGGGCCTCGGGCCGGGTCCGCTGGCACTTCGAGGCCCCCGCGGTCTTCCTGGCGCCCCCGGCGTTCGCGCCGGGCGCGGCCGTCACGGGCGGCGGGGTCTACCTCGTCGACTACCTGGGCACGGTCTACGCCCTCGACGCGGCCACCGGCCAGGACCGCTGGCGGATCGCGACGGAGGGACGCCAGTCCGCGGACCCGGTGGTGGTCGCGAACGGCAACGTCCACCTGGGCGCGGGCAGCGCGCTGTACACGCTCGACGCGGTCACCGGCACCCCGAAGTGGCGGTTCGCGGCGGGCGGCGAGATCACCGGCCTGCCGGCGGTCGCGGACGGCCGGGTGCACTTCGGTTCGGCCGACCACTGCCTGTACACGCTGGACGCGGCGGGCGGTCAGCTGCGCTGGAAGCTGGCCACGGGCGGCGAGATCACGGGCGCCCCGGTGGCGGACGCGGGCGTGGTCTACGCGTGCAGCAAGGACCGCTGCGTGTACGCCCTGGACGCGGCGAAGGGTACGGGCACCCGTACGAGCGGTTGACCTGCCCGGAGGCGGGGCTGCGGCCCCGCCGGGTAGCGCACCGCACCGGGAGTGACAGGATGGACCCCATGAGCAACGTCTACTTCGACATCACCATCAACGGCGCCCCCGCCGGCCGCATCGTCTTCAACCTCTTCGACGAGGTCGTCCCGAAGACCGCGCAGAACTTCCGTGAGCTGTGCACCGGCCAGAACGGCTACGGCTACGCCGGCTCGGGCTTCCACCGCGTCATCCCCCAGTTCATGCTGCAGGGCGGTGACTTCACCAACCACAACGGCACCGGTGGCAAGAGCATCTACGGCGCGAAGTTCGAGGACGAGAACTTCCAGCTGAAGCACGACCGCCCGTACCTGCTGTCGATGGCGAACGCCGGCCGCAACACCAACGGCTCGCAGTTCTTCATCACCACGGTCGTCACCTCGTGGCTCGACGGCAAGCACGTCGTCTTCGGCGAGGTCGTCTCGGGCCAGGAGCTCGTCGACCAGATCGAGGCCCTGGGCTCCCAGTCCGGCGCCCCCAAGGGCAAGGTCGAGATCGCGGCCTCCGGCGTCGTCGACGCCGCCTGATCCCCACCCGCCTGCACGGCCGGTCGGCCCCGCCCCCTCAGGGGGCCGGGGCCGCCGCCATGTCCGGGGGCCGACAGGTGCGCCCCGTGCCGTACGGCACGGCGACCTCACAGGTCGTTCGCGGTGCCGTCGATCGCCGGGCCACAGCCCTCGGGGAGATGCGCTGCGATCAGGCGGTAGGCCTCCTCCACCGTCTCTGTCACGCCGAGCAGGGTGCTGTCGGATTGCCTTCGTACTCGGTAGCCACCGGCGGCCTGCGGGAAGGCGGTAGCGATGTCCCGGGCCCACGGGTACTGGATGCAACGGCTGAGGTACAGCACACCGTGGCTGACCGCAGGGAACAGCTCCCGCAGCGCCGGATGGCTGTACGCGGCACGAGGCACGGCGGGATCGACCCGGTCCGGACCGTAGTCCAGGACGGTCTGCCATGAGCTCGCCACGATCTCCGCCGCGGCCGGCGAAACGTCATCGTTCGTCATGCGGTGACATCACTTCTTCTTGTGCAGCGCCGACAGTCTGGAAGGCGTCCACGATGTCTTCGGGCGTATTCCAGTTGCCTACCTGGCCGGAACTGTTCGGCATCCCGTCAAGGGTGATCGACAACGTCGTGCCTCGATCGTTGACCGCGCTCATGACATTGGTCATCCATACCGGACCGCCTGCCTCCTGCGCTGAGTAGGCGGACCCGTTGTATGTGTGGGCCCCGGGATCCCGTGGTCTGGTCGGGTCGTGGTACTCGGGGTCGCTCGGGTCGTTCCGCAGATACCTGGCCAGACTGTTCGACTGGTCATCCGGGGCGACGTTCGGACCCAGCACCACACTGTTGCCGGTGCTCCTCATTCTTGCTGTGCGGGCACATCGCCAGGCCCAGCGGGTCGATCCACACCGTCGGGTTGTCGACGTACGTGTACGCGTTGGGCGCCGGGGTGAGCCCGAGCGGGTCCGGGGAGACGTAGCGGCCTGCAGCCGGATCGTAGTGGCGGTGCCGGTTGTAGTGGAGATCGGACTCCGGGTCGAAGTACTGGCCGGGGGTCGGGCGGCCGAAGGCGTCCCGCTCGTAGCGGGTGACCGTGCCCAGCGGACCTCGGATGGCCAGCGGGAGGCCGGCGGCATCGCAGACCAGGCGGTCCAACGCGCCGCCGGAATCGTCCACGCCGGTCAGGTGGCCCGACGCATCGTGGGTGAGTCGGGTCGTCGCGGTCGTGCGGGTCCCAGAGCCGACGGACCGTGTGGCCGAGGGGGTCGGTCTCGGCGATGACCTGGAGGTGATCCTTATGTTTTGCTTACCTGGCGCGCCCCGGCTGGTAGCGTGGCCCGCCGTTGTCCACGGGAGGGGTTCGGGCCATGGTGGCTGGGCGGCATATCAGGTTCACCGCGGTGCTGGTGGCGGTCGTGTTCGCACTGACCGGGTTCTCGTCGCACGGCGGGAGCAGCGGCAAGAGCAAGAGCAAGAGCAGCAGCGGTGGCGGGTGCTCCAGCTCCAAGAGCCGGAAGAAGAGCCACAGCAGCAGCAACAGCACGGCCACGGCCACGGCCACCGCGGCGCCCTCCGCGAGTGCGAGCGGCGCCCCGGCCACGGCCGTCGTGGTCACCTGCGTCGGCGCCACCCCGCCGGTCACCACGGTCCGGATCACCTCGAACGTGGACCGCAGGGCGACCTTCGCGGTGAACCTGTACCGGGAGGGCGCGAACGGCGCCACCGTCGAGTCGACCGTCGTCGAGGAGACCCTCGGCGCGCGCGAGAGCCGCGTGGTCAGCGTTCCGCTCGAGGAGGTCGCGCGGGCGGGCGAGGTCACCGCGTGCAGGCTCGACCGGCCCGTCGAATCGTCCGACAGCGGGACGCCGGGCCCGGCCAGGACCACCACGTCGGGCGGCTCCAGGCCCACGCCCGGGTCCACCCCGAAGAAGCCCGGCCCGAAGTCCACGCGCAAACCCTGAGGCCCCGGGGCTGCCACCGCGCGTCAGCGCAGCCTGAACTCCGTGCCCGGCCGCCGGGAGCCGAACAGCTCCGCCTGCCGCTCCGGCGCCAGGTTCCCCAGCGCGATCAGTGCCGGGGCCTGGGCGAGGGCCTGCTGGAGCGCGGCCTGCTTCGCCGACCACAGGGCCCGTACGGTGCCCTGTACGGCCTGGGTCGGGAAGCCGGCCAGGGTCTCGGCCGCCCGCAGGGCCGCCGGCAGCAGCGCGTCGGGCGCGGTCAGCTCCGAGACCAGTCCGATCTCGTGGGCCCGGCGCGCGGAGAGCCGTTCGGCCGTGCCCATCAGGGACATCCGGGCCGCTTCCCCGAAGGGCATGCGCTGTGCCATGTAGACGGCCTCGTAGGCGCTGACCATTCCGTAGGTGGTGTGCGGGTCGAAGAAGGTGGCGGTCTCGGAGGCGATCAGGAATTCCGCCTCGCCCAGCAGGTAGAAGGCGCCGCCGCAGGCCATGCCGTTGACGGCGGCGACGACCGGCTTCCACAGGTCGCCCGCCTTGGGGCCGATGGCGATCAGCGGGTCGTCGGCCGAGTAGGGGGAGGCGGGCTGCGGCACGTCGACGCCGCGGTCGACGCCCGTGCAGAACGCGGCCCCTCCTGCGCCGGTCAGGACGACCGCCCGTACCTCCTCGGCGAACCGGAACTCCCGCCATACCGCGCTCAGTTCGGCGGCGGTCTCCAGGTCGACGGCGTTGTGCCGGTCGACCCGGTCCAGGGTGACGACGGCGACCCCGGTCGCCTTGTCCCGTTCCACCCGCACGGTCATGACTTCTCCAGGACCCAGCGGGGCACGGCCATGCCGCCCGTCTCGGTGAAGACCACGTGCACCCGGGCGCCGATCCGCAGCCGGGCCGGGTCCACCGAGTCGAGCGGGGCGTCGGCCGAGGTCACCAGGTTCCCGGCGAGCCGGATGTGCGGGGCGTCGGCGAGTTCCACGAGGATCACGTTGTACGGGGCCTGCGCGGCGTAGGCGGGCAGCAGCGGCGGGTGCGGCCGTACGTAGGACCAGATGCGGCCGCGGCCGCTCATGCGGCGCCACTCGCTGTCGAAGGACCGGCAGTGCGGGCAGCAGGGGCGGGGCGGGAAGCGCAGCCGGCCGCAGGCGGCGCAGGCCTGGACGCGGAGTTCGCCCTGGGCGGCGTACTCCCAGAAGGGGGCGCCGTCCTCGTCGGGGACCGGCAGCAACAGCGCGTCCGCGGCGGCGGAGGTGGCGGCGGAGCCGGAGGCGGCGGAGGTGGCGGCGGAGGTGGTGGTCATCGGGTCAGCTCCTCAGCAGGATCGCGGACGTCGGGACTCCCTCGCCCGCCGTCACCAGGCAGGTCGCGGCGTCCGGCACCTGGGCGGTGGAGACGCCGCGCAGCTGCTTGACGCCCTCGTTGATCAGGTTGAAGCCGTGCACGTACGCCTCGGACAGGCCGCCGCCCCCGGTGTTGATGGGGAGTCGGCCGCCCATCTCCAGGGCGCCGCCCTCGGTGAACGCGGCGCCCTCGCCGCGGCCGCAGAATCCGTAGCCCTCAAGGGAGAGCGGGATCAGCGGGGTGAAGGCGTCGTAGATCTGGGCGACGTCCACGTCCTGGGGCCCGAAGTCGGCCTGCTTCCACAGGTGGCGGGCGGCGGTCCAGGCGGGGCCGGACAGGGGGTCGTCGTTCCAGTAGTTGACCATGCCGTGGTGCTGGGCGGGCAGGCCCTGGGCGACGGAGTGGACGTAGACGGGCTTCTGTCGGCAGTCGCGGGCGCGCTCGGCGGAGACGATCACGCAGGCCAGTGCCCCGTCGGTCTCCAGGCAGTTGTCGAAGAGGCAGAGCGGGTCGCTGATCATGCGGGAGGTCATGTACATCTCGCGGGTCAGCGGGCGCTCGTACATCATCGCGGCCGGGTTGGCGTTGGCCCGGTTGCGGCAGGCCATGGCGACGTTGAAGAGGTGGTCGCGGGTGGCGCCGTACTCGTGCATGTAGCGGCGGGCGAGCATGCCGATCTCGTCGGCGGGCCGGAGCAGGCCGAAGGGTCTGGTCCACTGGCCGGGGGTGGGCAGCTGGACGGCGGTGTTCTTCCAAGGGCGGGGGCCGGAGCCGCGTTTGCGGGAGCGCCAGGCGACGCCGACGGCGGCCTGGCCGGTGGCGACGGCGGAGGCGAGGTGGCCGACGGTGGCGCAGGAACCGCCGCCGCCGTAGCCGATCTTGGAGAAGAAGGTGACGTCGCCGGCGCCGATGGCCTTGGCGACCTCGACCTCGTCGGTCTCCTCCATGGTGTAGGAGGCGAAGGCGTCGACCTCGGAGGGTTCGATGCCGGCGTCGGCGAGGGCCGCCAGGATGGCTCGGCAGGCCAGTTCCTTCTCGGACTGCGGCAGGTGTTTGGCGAAGGCGGTCTGCCCGATGCCGACTATCGCCGTCGCGTCCTTGAGCGTTGCCGCCATCGCCACCTCCGGGGTGCGCCAGTACTGACAGCCGCGAAGGCTACAGCTAATCTGACGGATAGTCAGCTACTGGGTCTGCGGGAAGGTGGCACGCAATGGGCGACGACGGGCGCGACGACCGGCACGAGGACGTACGCGAGGACCCGCGCGGGGATCTGCGCTGGGGCAGCATCGCGCAGCTCGTGCGGGCGGCAGCGGCACAGTACGCCGACCGCGAGGCCGTCGTCGACGGGCGCACCCGGATCAGTTACGCGCAGCTCGGCGAACGCGTCGAGCGGGCCGCCGCCGCCTGCGTCGCCGCCGGGATCGAACCCGGCGACCGGGTCGCCGTCTGGGCCCCCAACACCCTGGAGTGGATCGTCTCCGCCCTCGGCGCCGTCTCGGCCGGCGCGGTGCTCGTCCCCCTCAACACCCGCTTCAAGGGCACGGAGGCCGCGTACGTCCTGGAACGCAGCCGGGCCCGGCTGCTCTTCGTCACCGGCACCTTCCTCGGCACCTCCTACGTCGCCTCCCTGCGCCGCGCCGCGGCCGAGGGCCCCGGCAGCGGCCCGCTGCCCGGACTCCCGCACCTGGAACAGGTCGTCGTCCTCGCCGACGACGCCCCCGACTCCTTCCGCACCTGGAAGGACTTCCTGGCGGGCGGGGACGGCGTACCGGCCGCGGCGGTCCGCGAGCGCGCCGAGGCCATCCGTCCCGAGTCCCCTTCCGACATCATCTTCACCTCCGGCACCACCGGTAGCCCCAAGGGTGCGGTCATCACCCACGCCCAGTCCCTGCGCTGCTACGACGTGTGGTGCGAGCTCGCCGGACTGCGCGAGGGCGACCGCTACCTGATCGTGAACCCCTTCTTCCACACCTTCGGCTACAAGGCGGGGATCATCGCCTGCCTGATGCGCGGGGCCACGATGGTCCCGCAGTCCGTCTTCAACGTGGACACCGTCCTCGCGAACGTCGCCGCCGAGCGGATCTCCGTACTCCCCGGGCCGCCCACCCTCCACCAGTCGCTCCTCGACCACCCCCAGCGCGGCCACCACGACCTCTCCGCCCTGCGCCTGGTCGTCACCGGCGCGGCCGTGGTCCCGCTGCGGCTGGTCGAACGGCTGCGCGGCGAGCTGCGCATCGGAGTCGTCCTCACGGCGTACGGGCTGTCCGAGGCCAGCGGCATCGTCACCATGTGCCGCCGCGGCGACCCCGCCGAGACCGTCTCCGCCACCTCCGGCCGGGCCGTCCCGGACACCGAGGTGGTGATCCTGGACGCGGACGGGCGCCCCCGGCCGACCGGGCAGCCGGGCGAGATCGCGGTCCGCGGCTACCACGTCATGCAGGGCTACTTCGAGGACCCCGAGGAGACCGCCCGCGCGATCACCCCGGAGGGCTGGCTGCACACCGGCGACGTCGGGTACCTGGACGAGGACGGCAACCTGCGCATCACCGACCGGATCAAGGACATGTTCATCGTCGGCGGGTTCAACGCCTACCCCGCCGAGATCGAGCAACTCCTCGGCCTCCACCCGGACATCGCGGACGTCGCGGTGATCGGCATCCCGGACCCGCGCCTCGGCGAGGTCGGCAAGGCCTACGCGGTCCGCCACCCCGGCTCCACCCTCACCGCGGACGACCTGATCGCCTGGTCCCGCCGCGAGATGGCCAACTACAAGGTGCCGCGCGCGGTGGAGTTCGTGACGGAACTCCCCCGCAACGCGAGCGGCAAGATCCTCAAGCGCGAACTGCGCGTCCGCTGAGCCGGGCGCCCGCCGGGCCGGCACCGGGCGCCCGGCTCAGCGGGCGTACGAGCCGATGCCGACCAGGCAGTACACGTACTGGTTGAGGACGATGGAACCGCGCATGTAGCGGTAGGAGAAGGCGTACTGGGTCTTCGGGTTGCCGTTGCAGCTGTCCATGTCGGAGGTGCCGGGAATGCTCTCGATCACCCGGTAGTGCGCGTCGGACGCCGAGCAGGGCACCTCCGAGACGCCACTGACACTGCGCGGCGTCGTCGAGTCCGGCAGTTGTCCGTTCAGGCAGGTGCCCCGGTCGAACGGGCTGGGCTCGGGGCTCGCCTCGGGGCTGTACGGGGTGGCGGCGGCGGGGGCCGACGCCCCGGACGAGGAGGAGTCGTCGGGGGAGTCGGAGGGGGAAGGCGAGGGCGTCCAGGAGGGAGTCCAGGAGGGCGACCAGGTGGGCGTGGCCTCGGCGGAGGTCTTGCCGTCACCGCGGTCGTCGTCGCCGTCGCTCAGCAGGAAGAAGCCGAGGGCCAGTGCCGCGGCCACGGCGAGGGCCACCAGGCAGCCGCGCCCGCCGCCGGCCTGCGCGGGCCGCGCCGGCGGGGTCGCACCCGCCCCGGCCGGGAAGGTGGCCGGGGTCGCGGCCGACGGCGTGATCCCGCCGGCCCCCGCGATCCAGGCCGCGCCCGCCCCGGTCACGTGGATGCGCAGCAGGACCTCCTCGGTGCCGACGCGGACCCGGACGAGATCGCCGTGCCGGCAGGACGGTATGCGCAGCCGGACCGTGCCGGTCGGCAGCTCCACGGGGAGGATCACACCGTAGGCCGCCTGCTGGGGGGTGAGCGTGATGAGCATTTCCTGTGACGACACCGGCTGCTCCATGGAGTGAGGTGGTGCGCAGGCTGCCTGACGGTTCCTCACGAATTGTGCCCGGTGCCCCGATGGTGACGCAGCCGTTCCGCCGAGCCCCCGCGGACGCGGAGCCTCAGGTCCGGCGGGCCAGGAGCAGGCGCCAGTGGGGGGTGCCGTCCGGGCGGTGGCCGAAGTGGGCCAGGGGAATCGTTTCCACCGTGAAGCCGGCCGCCCGGAGGTCCGCGCGGACCGGGCCCAGGGGGAAGGTCCGGTAGTACATGACGAACGGGGGACGCCACACCGCGTTGCGCACCCGCATCGCCGCGTCGAAGCCCGTCGTCGCCCACCGCACCGGGGAGCCGAGCGGCAGCGGGGCGCCGATCGGGAAGGCGAAGACCCCGCCCTCGCGCAGCGTGGCGTGGATCCCGGAGAAGAGCGCGGGCCGCTCCTTCGGGAGGAAGTGGCCGAAGGCACCGAAGCTGACCGCCAGGTCGTACGTGTCCGCGAGGGCGGCCGGCAGGGCCCGCGCGTCGGCCTGTACGAAGTCCACGCGCTCGGCGTCCGCACCGTACCGGCGTCCGGCCTCCGCCAGCATGCCCGCGCTGAGGTCGACGCCCGTCACCCGGCCCCGGCACAGCCGGCGCAGCATGTCGATCCCGGCGCCCGTGCCGCAGCACACGTCCAGGCCGGCGTCGAAGCCGCCCGCCACCTGGGCGAGCGTCTCCTCGACGGCGTCGAGCATCCGGTCCGGGGTGCGGAAGGGGGTGTGGTCGAACTTCGGCGCGAGGAGGTCGTAGCCCCGCTCCACCGAGGAGAGGCCCTGCACTGCCAGTTCGCGGACGCTCGGCCCGTGGGAGGAGAACACGCTCCCAGCCTATGCCGCGGGGGCGCGCACACACGTGTACGGCGGTCGCGGTGGCTCCCCCTCCGGGCCACCGCGACCGCCGTTCCCCCGATTCCCCCGTGGAATCCCCCGTACGTCTCGTGAGTGCTACGGACGCGGACCGGACGCGTGGTTGTCCAGCGTCTGGATCTCTTCGTCCGTCGTGGGCGCGGCCGGAGCCGGCTCCTTCTCCAGCGGCTTGATCTCGATGCCCGAGGCGTGGTTGTCCAAGGTCTCGATATCGACGCCCGAGGCGTGGTTGTCGAGCGGCTTGAGGTTCTCGTTCGTCGTCATCGATTCTCCTGATGAATGGGTAGGGCTGGGCCCGTTCGGCGATTCCCCCGATGACCGCCGAACGGGTAGTCCACCAACCGGCCCGGATGCTCCCCCGAGGCGCCGGGTCGATGCACCTATCGTGTCGGACGGCGATAAACGAACGATGAACGCCTCGTTCAACCGGCGTCCCCGCAGCTCAGGCCGCGATCTCCGAGGCCAACAGGGCCTGTACCTCGCCCAGTTCGGCCGACCGCAGCTGCGTGAACACGGCCTCCGCGTCGCGCCAGCAGGCCCGCGCGCGGTCCCGCTGCCCCAGCCGCCGCAGCGCCTTGCCGAGCACCGTCAGCACCGTCGCCCGGCGCCACTCCCCGCCGATCCCGCGCAGCGCGATGGCCTGCTCGGCGTGCGAGGCGGCCAGGGTGGGCCGGCGCGCCGCCAGGTGGGCCTCGGCGAGCCGGAAGTGCGTCACGCCCTCCCACAGCGGCTGGCGGTTCTCGTGGAACAGCGACAGCGCCTCGGCGAGCTGCGCCAGGGCCTCGCCGAGCCGGCCCGCCTGGGTGAGGGCGATGCCGAGCGCGTAGCGGCCGTTGGCCAGGCGCAGGCTCAGGCCCATCCGGTCGTAGATGGCGATGCCCTGCTGGGCCAGGTCTATGGCGCTGGGCAGCCGGCCCAGTTCCACGTGGATGCGGGAGAGGTTGCACAGGGCGCTGGCCTCGCCGACGTTGTTGCCGTCGGCGCGGAAGCACTCGATGGCCTGCAGCAGGTAGCGTTCGCCGTCCGCGTGCCGGCCCTCGTAGAGGGCGATGATCCCGCGGTCGTTGGGGGCCCAGCACATGGGCAGCGGGTCGCCGGCCTCGCGCGCGAGCACGGTGGCCCGGGCGGCCTCGTCGTCGGCCTCGGCGAAGCGACCCGCGACCAGGTGGACGTTGGTGAGGGTGGTGCGGGCGCGGCCCTCGGCGTACGGGTCCTTCGCGGCCTGGCCCGCGTCGCGCAGGGCGACCGCGGCGGACTCGTACTGCCGGGAGTTGGCCCCGGACTCCGCCAGGTCCTTCGCCGCCCACAGCAGGTCCACGGCCCGGCGCAGGACCAGCGTCTCGCCGCCGCGTACGGCGGCCTGGCGTACGCACGCCAGCAGCGGGTCGGCCTCGGCGTACAGCCAGTCCAGGGCGGCCCGCGGCTCGGCGAAGACCAGCCCGGGGTAATGGGTGTCGGACAGGTGCGCGGGCAGCCGGTCGCCGGGGCGTTCCAGGGCGTAGACCCCGGAGGCGGTGGCCAGGTAGAAGTCCAGCAGTCGGTCCAGGGCCGCCTCGCGCCCGCTCGGCGGCTGCTCGTCACGCTCGGCGCAGGCACGCGCGTAGAGCCGTACGAGGTCGTGGAAGCGGTAGCGGCCGGGAGCGGCGGATTCGAGCAGGGAGCAGTCCACTAAGGCCTCGAGGAGGTCCTCGGTGTCGTACTCGGGCAGGTCGAGCACGGCGGCTGCCGCCGAGAGCGAGATGTCGGGGCCGTCGGCGAGGCCGAGGAGGCGGAAGGCGCGCTGCTGGGCGGGCTCCAGCTGGCCGTAGCCGAGCTCGAAGGTGGCCTTGACGGCGAGGTCGCCGGCCTGGAGCTCGTCGAGGCGGCGGCGCTCGTCGGCGAGCTTGGCGGCCAGGACGGAGACGGTCCAGGTGCGGCGGGCGGCGAGCCGGGAGGCGGCGATGCGGATGGCGAGCGGCAGGAAGCCGCAGGCGCCGACGACGTCGAGGGCGGCCTGGCGTTCGGCGCGTACGCGCTCCTCGCCGACGATCCGGGTGAAGAGCTGGAGGGCTTCCTCGGGGCTCATCACGTCGAGGTCGACGAGATGGGCCCCGGCGAGGCCCGCCATGCGGACCCGGCTGGTGACGAGGGCGGCGCAGCCGGCGGTGCCCGGCAGCAGTGGGCGGACCTGGGCGGCGTCGCGCGCGTTGTCGAGGAGGACCAGGACGCGGCGGCCGTCGAGGGTGGAGCGGTAGAGCGCGGCCCGGTCGGCGGGGGAGTCGGGGATGGCCGTGTCGGGGGTGCCGAGGGCGCGCAGGAAGGAGCCGAGGACGGCCTCCGGTTCGGCAGGTCGGGCCTCGGTGCCCTGGAGGTCGACGTAGAGCTGGCCGTCGGGGAAGTGCGGGCGGGCGGCGTGGGCCACGTGCACGGCCAGGGTGGTCTTGCCGACGCCGCCGATGCCGGCGAGCGCGGAGACGGCCATGACCTGGTCCAGGGCGCCGCCGCCGAGGATGGCGCCGAGCTCGTCGACGAAGCTGGCGCGGCCGGTGAAGTCGGGAACGGTCGCAGGCAATTGGGCAGGCCTTACGTGAACGGTCGCGGCGGCCGGGGCCGGATCCTCCGCGCGGGCGAGATCGGCGTCGGCGTTCAGTATGCGCTGCTGGAGGGCGGCCAGTTCGGGACGAGGGTCGACGCCGAGCTCGTCGGCGAGGAGGCGGCGGGTGTCGGCGTAGACGGCGAGGGCCTCGGCCTGCCGGCCGCTGCGGTAGAGGGCGAGCATCAGCAGCTCGCGCAGGCGTTCGCGCAGCGGGTGGGCGGCGGTGAGGGCGGTGAGCTCGGAGACGGCCTCGGCGTGCTGGCCGACCTCCAGGTCGAGGTCGAGGCGGGTCTCCAGCAACTGCAGGCGCCATTCGGCGAGCCGGATGCG
Organism: Streptomyces sp. BF23-19; assembly: GCF_041106355.1. Lineage (NCBI taxonomy): Bacteria > Bacillati > Actinomycetota > Actinomycetes > Kitasatosporales > Streptomycetaceae > Streptomyces > Streptomyces sp. BF23-19. Next base: position 104,308 of record NZ_JBGBPT010000004.1, read on the forward strand.
CTCGGTCTCCGCGTGCGGGCCGGGGACGCCCGCGAGGGGCTCGCCCTCCCACAGGCCGAGGGCGCGGGCCAGGAGCGTACGGGCGAGGGAGCGGTCACCGGCGGACCGGGCCGCCTCGGCGTCGGCGGCGAGGCTGCGGGCGACGCCGAGGTCGAGGGTGGCGGTGGAGCGCAGCCGGATGGCGTAGCCGCCGGACTCGGTGACGAGGAGGCCGGGGGCGACGACCTTGCGCAGGCGGGAGGCGTAGGTGCGGATGGTGGCGAGGGCCTGCTGCGGCGGGTCCTCGCCCCAGATGGCGTCGATGAGTTCGGGCGCGGTGGCGGTGCGGCCGTCGCGCAGCAGGAGTACGGCGAGCAGGGCGCGCTGCTGGGGGGTGCCGGAGGGCAGGGCCTCGGCGCCGCGCCAGGCGCGGACGGGACCGAGGACGGCGAACCGGGACCCGCCGGGGCCGACGGTGCCGTCGGGGCCCGAGGCGGTGGCGTCTCTGTCCGCGGTGGTGCCGGTGGTGCCGGTGGTGCCGGTGGTGCCTGCGGTGGTGCTCGCGGCGAAGTCGGTCGGGGCGCCGGCCGCGGGTGCGCGGGTCGCGCGTGCGGGGGTCGTCACCGGGCCGACTTCGGGTACGACGGCAGCCGTACGGGCCTCGGGATGTTTCCGCGGGCTCGGGATGGCCGGTACGCCGTCCATCTGTCGTCCCCCTGCCTTCCGTCGGTGTAAGGGTCAGTCTGCCCTGTATCGCGCGTACACGTCAGCCCGTACCTGACCGATCACCGGCCAACTAGCTGACGGTTCGTCAGATCAGCGCTACCGTATAGGCCATGGAGACCTTCCCGAAGATCATCTCGGTGGACGACCACACGGTGGAGCCCCCGCACGTCTGGCGGGACCGGCTCCCGTCCAGGTACCGCGACATCGGCCCCCGCGTCGTCCGCGCCCCGTTGAAGGAAATGACCTTCCTCGGCGGCAAGTTCGCCCCCGTGATGGGGGCCAAGGGCGACGACGGTCCCATCGGCGACTGGTGGGTGTACGAGGACCTGCACCGGCCGCTCACCCGCCTCGACACGGCTGTCGGGTACGACCGCGACGAGATCAAACTGGAAGTCATCACCTACGGGCAGATGCGCCCCGGGTCCTTCTCGGTTCCCGACCGGCTCGCGGACATGGACGTCAACCACGTCCAGTCGGCCCTCTGCTTCCCGACCTTCCCCCGCTTCTGCGGCCAGACCTTCACCGAGGCCAAGGACCGTGAGCTGGGACTCCTCGGCGTGCAGGCCTACAACGACTGGATGGTGGAGGAGTGGTGCGGCCCGGACGCCCGAGGCCGTCTCATCCCCCTCACCCTGGTCCCGCTCTGGGACGCCCGCCTGGCCGCCGCCGAGGTCCGCCGCAACGCCGCGCGCGGGGTGCGCGCGGTCGCGTTCTCCGAGATACCCCCGCACCTGGGCCTCCCCTCCATCCACACGGACGACTGGGACCCCTTCCTGGAGGCGTGCAACGAGACCGGCACGGTCATCGCCATGCACATCGGCTCCTCCTCGCGCATGCCGTCCACCTCGGCCGACGCGCCGCCGGCGGTCGGCTCCACCATCACCTTCGCCAACTGCTGCTTCTCGATGGTCGACTGGCTGATGAGCGGCAAGTTCGAGCGCTTCCCCCACCTGAAGATCATGTACGCGGAGGGCCAGATCGGCTGGATCCCGTACATCCTGGAGCGCGCGAACGTCGTCTGGGAGGAGAACCGGGGCTGGGGCGGAGTCGCGGACAAGGTGCTGCGCCCGCCGTCGGAGCTGTTCGCCGAGCACGTCTTCGGCTGCTTCTTCGACGACGCCTTCGGCCTGAAGAACCTCGACTCGATCGGCGTCGCCAACGTCCTCTACGAGACGGACTACCCCCACTCCGACTCCACCTGGCCCAAGTCCCGCGAGGTCGGCGAGAGCCAGATGGGCCACCTCGCGCCGGACGTGGTGGACCGCATCGTGCGCGGCAACGCGATCGACCTGCTCGGGCTCACGGCCGACGGCCTGTGGGCGGGGCCGGGGGCGTGAGCCCGCTGTCGTAGGGCGTGGCCGGCCCCCTCCACCGGCCACGCCCTACGACCACCCGCGTGCCGCGCGGCCACGCACGCCCGCCCTGGGCCGTCTCTTCCGGATCCTGCCGGGCCCGGCCCGCCCGGCACGGCCGACCCGGGCTCATCCGACAAGATCCGAAAGGGACGGCCTGGAGGCACCGCGCCCGGCCCACGGCCCCGCTACGAGCAGCAGCGCCGTGGCCAGCCCAGCGACCGTCAGCACCGGCAGCAGCACCCGCACGTCCACGAAGGCCACCAGGGCGGACCCCAGGGCCAGGGCCAGCGCGTTCGGTACGAAGATCAGGGTGTTGGCCGTGGCCGCCGCGCGGCCCAGCACGGCGTTCGGGACCTCGCGCTGCACCGCCGTCAGCGCGGCGATCAGCACGCACGGCAGCCCGGCGCCGATGGCCGCACTGCCCGCCAGGGCCACCGCGTCGTACGGCAGCGCCCGGACCCCGACCCCCAGGGCGAACAGGGCCACTCCGGCGGCCGTGAACACCCTCTCCGGCAGTCGGCGCAACAGCGGGCCCGCCACGATCCCGCTCAGGACCGAACCCGCGCCCTGCACCGCGTACAACACCCCCACGTAGGTGGGCGCGTGCCCCAGCACGTCCCCGGCGACCGCGTAGATCACCGCGCCGTTCAGCCCGGCCAGGAACATCACGGCGGCGCCGGCCGACACCAGCGTGCGCGGCGCCGGCTCCTTCCACAGCTGCCGCCCGCCCTCGAGCAGCCGCGCGAACCCCGGCACCTCGGCCCGGATCCGCTCCCGCTCCGGCTGTTCCTCGCGCACCCGGAGCAGGGCGAAGATGCCCGCCGCCAGCGCGAAGGTCACCGCGTCGAGCAGGGCCACCGAGGCCCCGCCGAAGCGGGCGAACAGGCCCGCGCCCACCAGGGGCGCGAGCAGCTTCATGCCCTCGTCGGCGGTGAGCCGCAGTCCGTTGAAGTCCCCCAGGAGCCGGTGGCCGACGGCCTGCGGCACCAGGGCCGCCTCCGCCGCCCCGTGCACGGTGCCGCAGATCCCGTACACGAGCAGGACCGCGAACAGCAGCCACACCCGCCCCGCCGAGTCCAGCAGGGTCAGTACGGGCAGCAGTGCGGCCATCACGAGCCCGAGGCCGACCAGCAGCGGCCGCCGGGGCAGCCGGTCGGCGAGCGCGCCCAGCGCGGGCCCGGCCAGCACCGGCGCCCACAGGGTGAACGCGGTCAGCGCCGCGAGCGCGTCCGACCCGGTCAGCGACTTCACCCAGACCCCGGCGACCAGCCACATGGCGGTCGTACCGAATCCCGAGACCACCACCCCGGACAGGTAGAGCCCCGCGTTGCGGTCCCGCAGGACCTTCCCCACGCCCACGCCTCGATCGATCACCGGCCCAGCCTGTGTTCTAAGGAGGGGCCCGGGGATCGGGCAGACGCCCTATAGGCAGCACGTCCCCCTCGCGACGTACGGCACCGACCACCACTCCCTGACCCACCGCGGATTACGGGACAGCCCTTAGCATCGGGCCGTGCCCCGACTCCAGTTGCTGCGCTTCGACCACGCACCGGCCCTGCTCGCGTTCGAGCGGGAGAACCGGGCCTACTTCGCCGCTTCGGTCCCGGACCGAGGCGATCGCTACTTCGCCGACTTCGACGCGCGGCACGCCGCGTTGATGGCCGAGCAGGCCACCGGGCTGTGCTTCTTCCACGTCCTGGTGGGTGACGACGGCGAGGTGATGGGGCGGGTCAACCTCGTGGACGTGGCGGACGGTTCGGCCGAGCTCGGGTACCGGATCGCCGAACGGGCCACGGGCCGGGGTCTGGCCACGGCCGGGGTCCGGGAGGCCCGCGGGCTGGCCGTCACGGAGTACGGACTGACCGAGCTGCGGGCGGTCACCACGCTCGACAACACCGGCTCGCGCGCCGTGTTGGCCCGTACGGGGTTCGTGACCACCGGCGAGATGGATCTGGACGGCCGTCCGGGCCTGGGTTTCGTATGCGACCTGCGGGTCGAAACCGTGTGAGGCGCGGGCCGGGAGCCGTCCGCGGCCTTGCACCCGACCCGACCGCCGGGGCATGCTTCGCCAGGGCAAAGCAGGAGGATGATCATGCCGGTGGACAAGCGGACCGTCGTGACGGCGGTGCTGTGCGCGGTGGCGGCCCTGGGGGCCTCCGCCGCGGTGGCCAAGCTCGCACCGCCACCGGAGGTAGTCCCTCCGGTACGGGCGAAGGCCGCGCCGAGCGCGTCCCCGACGGGCCCGTCATCGCGATCGCACGTGGCGAAGCCCCAGCTGTCCCCGGCTCCCGGCGCCACCCTGCCGCCGGCTGTCACCCCGCAGCCCGGAGGGCCCGCCGCCTTCACCGGTGCCCTGTTCACCAACGGCCTGGACAGTGATCACTTCTGCACGGCCACCGTGGTGACCAGCCCCGGCCGGAACATGATCATCACCGCCGGGCACTGCCTGCTCGAAGGGGACCAGCGCGACGGAAGCGCCGTCTTCGCGCCCGCGTACGCCAATGGCGTCGCCCCGTACGGCACATGGAAGATCGAGGAAGTCTTCGAGGACGACCGCTGGGCCGAGGGTACGGACGACGACTACGACCTCGCCTTCGCCCGCCTCGCCCCGGACGCCAAGGGCCGCACCATCGAGGACGTGACCGGCGCGGCCGTCCTCGACACCAGCGGCCGCGCGGGCGAGCGGGTCACCGTCACCGGATACCCCGCCGACCGGGGGATTCCCCGTACCTGCACCTCGGTCGCCGTCCGCGAGAGCGCGACCCAACAGCGCTTCGACTGCGCCGACTTCCCGGGCGGCACCAGCGGCAGCGCGTGGATCGCCGGTGACGGGAAGATCATCGGCATCCTCACGGGCGGGGACACGGACGACGTGTCGACCAGCACGGTCCTCGGCGAGTACGCGGCCTCGCTCTACGCCAAGGCCACCGCGAAGGCCCCGCCCGCCTGAGCCGCAGGACGGCTCAGGCCAGCAGCCCCAGGTGGACCGGTTCCGCAGGGGTGTCGGCCAGGAGGTTCGCCAGGCGCGGGGGCCACAGGGGTTCGCCCAGGGTGGCCAGGCGCTGCGGGGAGAGCCACTGCCAGTGGATGTCCGGGGCCTCCAGGACCGGTTCGCGGTGCGGGCCCGTGGTGACGAAGATGTGCTCGTGCTGGCGGACCGGGATCCCCTGGTGCGTGAAGTCGTGCTCCCAGGTGCAGAGCAGCCGTTCGGGCTCCAGGTCGGTCCAGCCGGTCTCCTCGCGCAGCTCGCGCCGCACGCAGTCCTCGGGACTCTCGCCGGGATCGATGCCGCCGCCGGGCGGCAGCCAGTGGATGCCCACCTCCACGTTGTCCTCCCGGAAGAGGAACACGGATCCGGTGGGGGACAGGATGACAACGCGCGCTGCGTGACGTGGAGTTCGCATCATCGATTCAATGTACGCCGGTGATCGGTTCCGGGGGATGGGCTTGCACCAGGCCTTTTACCGCTGTTTGCCCGCCCCGTCCCCCGGACCGATCGTCGCAACCGCCCCCGGCCCGAGCCGCTACGCCGCCGCCAGCGCCAGCGTCGGCGACAGTCGGGCCGCGCGCACAGCCGGGTAGAGCCCGGCCAGGGTGCCGATCGCCAGGGTGGCGGCGAAGCCGCCGGTCGCCGCCCAGAGCGGGACCACCCAGGGCAGGTCGCCGGCCCGGGCGTAGACCGCCGTGGCCGCGCCGCCCAGGGCGATGCCCGCCAGGCCGCCGAGCCCGGACAGCAGCAGGGACTCCGTCACGAACTGGATCCGGATCTGCCCCTTCGTACCGCCCAGGGACCGCCGCAGGCCGATCTCGTGGCGCCGCTCCAACACCGAGATGATCATGGTGTTGGCGACGCCGACCCCGCCCACCAGCAGTGCGATCCCGCCCAGCCCCAGCAGCAGCGTGCTGAACGCGCCCTCCGTGGCCGCCTTCGCCTGGAGCGCCGCCGAGGGGTCGGTGACCTGCACCGCGCTCGGGGTCTGCGGGTTGGCCGTCCGCGGGATGAGCGCGCGGACCGCCGCCACCCGGTCGTCCGCCGACCGCTCGTACACGGCCGTCGGGTGCCCGCCGAAGCCCAGCAGCTGCTCGGCCGCGTCCCAGCCGATCAGCGCGGAGCGCTCGATCTCCGGTGCCAGCGGGACCGGCTCCAGGATGCCGGTCACCGTGAAGTACCGGCCGCCGATGAAGACCTGCTGACCCGGTGCGGTGATGCCGAGCCGACGCGCGGAGACGTCCCCGAGCACCACCGAGGGGTAGCGGCCGGTGGCCGCGTTGAGCCAGGTGCCGCTCGCCATCCGCGCGCGCAGCGTGCCCAGCAGGTCGTCCTTGGCGGCCTTGAGCACGATCCCGCCCGTCTCCCCCTTCGGGATGTTCTCCGACCGGCGTACGGACTCGGGCACGTCACCGGTGGTGCCGACCGACTCGACCCCCGCGATGCGGGAGATCATGCCGGGGGCGTCCTTGGGCAGCTTGGTGTCCTGCCCGGTGAACATCCCCTCGCCCGGCTTCGCGACCAGCATGTTGGTGCCCAGCTCGTCGAGCTCCCGCAGCAGCTTCGCCTGGCTGGAGGAGGAGATCCCGACCACCGCGATCATCGTCGCGATGCCGATGGCGATGCCGAGCGCGGACAGGAACACCCGCGTCGGGCGGGAGCGCAGGCCCGCCGACCCGACGTGCAGGACGTCCCGCGGGGACAGCCTCGGCGGCTTCAACCGCCGGGCCCGCGTCCGCGTACGGGTGGCCCGCGTCCGCGTACGGGCCCGCGACCCCGTACGAGACCTCGCGCGGCTCATGACGCCACCCCCGTCCCGTTCCGCAGGTCCGCGACGATCTCCCCGTCGCGGATCCGGACCTGCCGCGGCAGGCTCGCCGCGATCTCCTGGTCGTGGGTGATCACCGCGATGGTGGCCCCGTCCCGGTTCAGCTCGCGCAGCAGCTCCATCACCGATTCCCCGGAGGCCGTGTCCAGCGCACCCGTCGGCTCGTCGGCCAACAGCAGGTCCGGCGCACCCGCCACCGCCCGGGCGATCGCCACGCGCTGCTTCTGCCCGCCGGACAGTTCGTGCGGCCGGTGGTCCATCCGGTCGCCGAGGCCCACCCGGTCCAGGGCCTGCGCGGCCCGGCGCAGCCGTTCGGCCCGCGGGAGGCCGCTGTAGAGCAGCCCCTCCGCGACGTTCGCCCGGGCGCTGATGCCCGGCACCAGGTGGAAGGACTGGAAGACGAAGCCGACGTGCCGGGAGCGCAGGGCCGACAGCGCACGGTCCGGGAGGGCCGCGATGTCGTAGCCGGCGATCCGTACGCCGCCCGCCGTCGGGCGGTCCAGGGTGCCGACGATGTGCAGCAGGGTGGACTTGCCGGAGCCCGACGGGCCGACGATGGCGAGGAGTTCGCCGGCGGTGATCGTCAGGTCGACCCCGCGCAGGGCCGCGACCCCGCCCGGGTACTCCTTGGTGACCCCGGTCAGCTCCACGACCGGGTGTGCGGGCGCCGCCGGATCGGTCCTCGGATCGGTCGTCGGATCCGGCGTCGGATCTGTCGTCGTCGTGGCCGTCACAGTTTCGGGATCCCCACCTGCATGCCCTCCGTGAGGGCGCCGCCGGTCACCTCGACCCGGCCGTTGCCGAACATGCCGAGCTCGACCGGGACCTCGCGGACCCGGCCGTCCTGCACGACCTGGACGCCGAAGCCGCCGCCCGCGAGCGCGAGCAGTGCGTTGACCGGTACGGAGAGGACGCCCTTGCGGGTCTCCCCGGTCAGGCCGACGGTCACCGGGGACCGGTCCGGGGCGTTCACCTCGGCGGGCTTGTCGAAGGTGACGACCACCTCGACCTGGGCCTTCTTGTCGCCGCCACCGCCGCCACCCGGGCCGCCGGCGCCGCCGTTCTTGTCGTCGGGCTGCTCGGCCCCGCCCACCGAGTCGATCTTCCCGGTGGCGCTGCCACCGCCCGGCAGCCGTACGGTCACCGCGTCGCCCGCCTTCGCCGCGCCCGCCTTCACCGCGTCCAGCTGGAAGCGGACGATCCGCTCGGTGCCCGTCACCGTCAGCACCGGCTTGCCCGGCGCCAGTTCGTCACCGATCGCCGCGTCGCCCGCCCGCACCCGCTGCGGCCCCGAGGCGAAGGCGATGTCCTCCTTGCCGACCTCGCCCGTCTCCGCCGCCTTGTGCGCCTTCTGCCACCGCTTGACCGCCGTGGCCGTACCCGCGGTGAAGGTGCCGTCCTCCGCGTCGAGCCCGGTCCCGTACCCGAGGGCCTGCAGATTGCGCTTGAGCTGCTTGACGTCCTCGCCCTTGTCGCCGGCCTTCAGCGGCCGGTACATCGGCGTGGACCCGTACATGAGCCACGTCGCCCGGCCGTTGACCTCGTACAGCTTGCCGTCCCGCTCCACCGCCGAGCCCGTGTCAGCGGTCCACGTCAGCACGCCCGGCCCGGCCGCGTTCAGCTTGCGCTCCCGCGCGTAGCCCAGGGTGCCCTCCACCTGGAGGCCCGAGCTGAGGTCGCCGCGCTCGACCGCCGCCGTGGCCGGCGGCAGTCCGCCGGCCGCGTGCCGCCCCCGCTCGTCCGCGTCCCGCTGCGGCCGGTCCATGACGGCCCAGCCGCCGCCCGAGACGGCCAGTACGGCGGCCAGCGAGGCCAGCAGCCACTTGGCCCTCTTCCTCATCGGCCGGTGTCGCACTTCTTCTGGGCCTCCTCGAAGGCCTTCTCCTGGCCCTTGGGGATCTCGGTGGCGCTCTTCATGCCGCCCTCGTGGTACTCAGGGTCCTTCAGGGCGACGCCGTTCTCGCGCATGCACCGGATCCACTCCAGCTCCTTGTCCTTCTCCTCCTGCGTGGGCTCCTTGCCGGCGCCGGAGCCGGTGCTCATCCCGCATGCCTTCATGGCTTCCTGCATCTTCTGCGGATCGGCGTCCCCGCCCAACGTCATTCCGCGCGGGTCCTGGCCGGGCTCGGGGTCGGGCACATCTATGCCGTGTTCGCGCAGGCACTGGCGCATCTTCACCGCGTTGTCGGCCACCGTCCCGGAGCCGCCGCCGGCGCCCGCGGAGGAGTCCTTCTTCCCCGCCGACGAATCATTCGCGCAGGCGGTGGCGAACAGGGTCAGCCCGGTGACGACCGCGGCCGTGGTCATGATCAGGGATCGCTTCATGGGCCCGAGCCTGCGGTGAAAGGGCCTTTCGCTTCCCTCTCGACCCCTGCTTACAACGGCGAAATACCGATCTCCGGTAAAGAGGACGCCATGCGCGTACTGGTGGTGGAGGACGAGGAATTCCTCCGGGAGATGATCGCCGAGGGGCTGCGCCGCGACGCGCTCGCCGTCGACGAGGCGAGCGACGGCCTGGAGGCCCTGCGGCGGCTGCGCCTGGGCGAGTACGACGTCCTCGTCCTGGACCGCGACCTGCCCGGCCTGCACGGTGACGAGGTCTGCCGGCAGGTCGTGCGCGAGCGGCTGCTGACCCGCGTCCTGATGCTGACCGCCTCCGGGACCGTACGGGACCGGGTCGAAGGACTCGGTCTCGGCGCCGACGACTACCTCACCAAGCCCTTCGCCTACGACGAGCTGCTCGCCCGCGTCCTGGCCCTCGGCCGGCGGGCCCGCCCCGCCCTGCCGCCCGTACTGGAGCGTGCCGGGGTCGCCGTCGACACCGCCCGGCGCAGCGCCACCCGCGACGGGCACCGGCTCGCGCTGTCCCGCAAGGAGTTCGCGGTGCTGGAGGCGCTGCTGCGCGCCGAGGGGGCCGTCGTCAGCAACGACGACCTGATCGAGCAGGTGTGGGAGCAGGACACCAGCTACTCCACCAACGCCGTCCGCGTCACCCTCAGCAAGCTCCGCGCCAAGCTGGGCGAGCCACCGCTGATCGAGACCGTGCCGGGCGCGGGCTACCGGATCGCGGCCCGGTGAGGGGCCGCCCGCCGTGGCGGCTGCTGCGTACCGAACGCGGCCGCCTCACCGCCCTGTACGGCTCCCTGCTGCTCCTGGCGGGCGGCGGCCTGGTGGCGCTGGTCTACGTCCTGGTCGGTCAGGGCCTCTACGCGAGCGTCAGCGGGGCCGTCCGTACGGTGAGCCCGGCCTACGTCGCCCAGTCACCCGGGCCCGTCCCCGGCCGGACCCTCGCCCCGGGCTGCCCCTGCGAACCGGCGAAGGCGCTGCCCCCGGGTCAGGCCCCCAGCGCCGAGCAGCTGAGGAGCTACGCGTACACCCAGAACCTCTCCGACGCCGTCACCGACGCCACCCGGCACCGGCTGCTCGTGTACTCCCTCCTCGCGCTGGCCGTCTTCGCCGTGCTGTCGATCTGGCTCGCCTGGTGGATGGCCGGCCGGGTGCTGCGCCCCGTCGGCGTGATCACCGAGACGGCGCGCCGGCTGTCCGGGGAGAACCTGGACGAGCGGATCTCCCTCGACGCGCCGCCCGGCGAGCTCAAGCAGCTGGCCGACACCTTCGACGCGATGCTGGGGCGGATGGAGCAGCTGGTGTCCGCGCAGCGGCGGTTCGCGGCGAACGCGGCGCACGAGCTGCGCACCCCGCTGGCGGTGCAGCGGGCGGCGGCCGAGATCGGCCTGGCGGGGGATCCGTCGCCGGAGAAGGTGGCCCGGATCCGGGCCAAGCTGATCGGGGTCGCCGACTCCAGCGAGCACCTCATCGAGTCCCTGCTGCTGCTCGCCGTCTCGGAGCAGGGGTTGGAGTCCACCGGCCCGGTGGACCTGGCGGCGCTCGCGGCGGCCGAGCTGGCGGCCTGTCCGCAGGAGGGTCTGACCGTCGTACGGACCCTCGCGCCGCTGACCGTGCCGGGCGACCGGACCCTGCTGGGGCACCTGCTGCGGAACCTGCTGATCAATGCGGTGCGCCACAACCGCGCCGACGGCCGGATCAGCGTGTCCACGTCCGCCGAGGGGGAACTGACGGTGTCGAACACCGGGCCGGTGATCGATCCGGCGGACGTGCCGGGGCTGCTGGAGCCGTTCCGCAGGCGCGCCGAACGGCTGCACACCGCGGGTGAGGGCGCCGGGTTGGGGCTGTCGATCGTGGCCTCGATCGCGCGGGCGCACGGGGCCGAGCTGGCGGCGCGGGCCAATCCGGCCCCGGAGGGCGGGCTGACGGTCCGGGTCCGCTTCCCGCTGACCGACGAGGCGCGCACGTCGTAGCCACCCGGGCTGCGGGGGCCCGCTGATGTACGGTCGGAGGAATGAGCAAGCACGTCCGAGCCCGCTCCCGTCCGCCCCGTAAGCCCGGTGCGCCCCGTAGCACCCGCCGGGTGGCTCTTGCCGCCGTGCTCGGTCTGGCGACCTTCACGGCCGGCTGGGTCCATGTGGCCCAGGACCCGGACAAGGCCGCCGGTCCCCGGCCGCAGGCCCGCGCGGACGCCCGCCCGCAGGCCGAGGACCGCGCCGCGCGTGACGAGCGGCGGTCCGCGCAGCAGGCCGTCCCGCACGCCGCCCCACCGGCTCCCGCCCCGCCGGCTCCCGCACCGCAGGGCCTGGCCGGCGTCAGCGAGCGGACCCGGGCCCGGATCCCGGCCGAGTCCCGGCAGCTGATCCTGGTCACCGGTCGGGCGATGGACTCCTCGGAGTCCACGGCCACCTTCTACACGCGCCCCGCGGCAGGCGCCGACTGGGTCAAGGCCGTGAGCTGGCCGGCCCGCAACGGGGCCAACGGCTGGTCCACCGAACGCACGTACGGAGATCTGACCTCGCCGATGGGCGTCTACGCGCTCACCGACGCGGGCGGTCTGCTGCCGAAGCCGCCCGGGACCCGGCTCCCGTACGACGAGGACAACGGCTTCGTCGCCACCGGCCTCGGGGTGAACGGGGAGTCCCTGAAGGGCTCCTTCGACTATGTCGTCGCCATCGACTTCAACCGCAGGCCGGGCCGCTCCCCGCTGGACCCGGTCATGCCGGACGGTGAGGACAAGGGCGGCAACATCTGGCTGCACGTGGACCACGACGGCCCCTCGCAGGGCTGCGTGGGCATCCCGAAGGCGGCCATGAAGCAGGTCCTGGAGACCCTCGACCCGGCGGCGAAGCCGGTCATCGTGATGGGGCCGGCAGGCTTCTGACGCGGGAGAGGCGGGGCCGCAGCAGCAGTCCGATGTAGGCGAGGTCGAAGACGCCGCACAGGATCCCGAGGCCGAGGATGAACGGGGCGTCCTCGATCACCCCGAACAGCAGGGTCGGGGCGAGCGTGCCCAGCCATTTGGCGACGGCGATGGTCAGGGACTGGCCGAGCGGCCCCTGCCGGGAGGCGTAGAGGGCGATGAACAGCCCGGACATCAGCAGGTTCTGCAGGAACGCCGAGTACCGGCTCGCGTCGTGCGCCCCGAAGTGCGCCAGGAACATCCACTGCACGGCGAATCCCGTGGCGAACACCAGGACCGACCAGCCGGCGAAGAGCGGCCGGGTCACGAAGTCCGGCAGCTCGGCCCGTCCGAAGCGCAGGTAGGTGTAGACGATGGCCAGGTCGGCCACCGCCCACACCACGTTGACCACGCCCTGCGCGGAGACCCCGACCGAGATGTCGCGGGCCGCGTAGGTCGTCTCCCAGGCGAAGTTGAGGGCGAGCGCGGCGACGGGCATCGCGTACGTCCGGTCCCGCAGGCCGACGCGGATCGCCTCCACGTAGACGACCGTCCAGGCGATCCCGCTGACCAGCGTGAGTATCAGATCCACGCGCGCACCCTAGCGAGGAGAGGGGGGAAGGGGAACGGGGCCGGGAAGCCCCGGTTCGGCCCGGGGTGTGTCGCACCCCTTGTCTGACGATCCGTCAGCTACGACGATGGCCCCGCACCGATATGACGAATCGGCAGACGAAGGCGAGGCGGGCCCGCCATGGCGCGCGTATTTCCGCAAGGTCGGCTGGTCTACGGGATGCAGCTCCCGATCCAGTCGCAGAGCACCATCTACGCCGAGCCCTGGGAGGCGTCGGCCACCGCCGCCGATCTCGCCGGGATCGCACGGGCCGCCGACCGGGCCGGCTTCGGGTACCTGGCCACCTGCGACCACGTGGCCGTCCCCCGGCGGCTCGCCGGGCCCATGAGCACCGTCTGGTACGACCCGGTGGCCACCCTGTCCTTCCTCGCCGGCATCACCGAGCGGGCGAGGCTGCTGAGCCACGTCGCGATCCTGGGCCTGCGCCATCCACTGATCAGCGCCAAGCAGTACGCCACCCTCGACCACCTCTCGGGCGGCCGGCTGATCCTCGGGGTGGGCGCCGGGCACGTACAGGAGGAGTTCGAGGTCCTCGGGGTGGACTTCGCGCGCCGCGGGGCCGTCCTCGACGAGACCCTGGACGCGCTGCGGGCGGCGCTCGGGCCCGAGGAGTACCCGGAGTTCGAGGGCGAGCTGTTCTCCTTCAAGGACCTCGGCCAGCTGCCCCGGCCCGCCCAGGAGCGGATCCCCGTCTGGGTGGGCGGCTCCTCGCCCGCCGCCGTGCGCCGCGCCGCGGTGCGGGGGGACGGCTGGCTCCCGCAGGGCGACCCGCGCGACAAGCTTCCGGGGCAGATCGCCCGGATCAAGGAACTCCGCGAGGCGGCGGGGCTCGCCGACCCCATCGAGTTCGGCGCGATCACCGAGCCGCTGTACGTCGGCGAGCCCGGCTGGGACACCGGCCGTCGCACCCTCACCGGCAAGGCGGAGGCGCTCGCCGAGTCCCTGCGGGAGTACAAGGCGCTCGGCGTGGACCAGGTCCAGGTGCGCTTCCGTAGCCGCGACCGCGCCGAACTCGTCGACCAGATCACCGCTTTCGGGGCCGAGGTGGCCCCCCTCCTCAACGACTAGGGGCTGACGGATCATGGGCAAGCTGGACGGGCGCGTCGTCATCATCACCGGCGCGGCGCGCGGGCAGGGCGAGCAGGAGGCCCGGCTCTTCGCCGCCGAGGGCGCGCGGGTGCTCCTCGGTGACGTGCTGGACGAGCAGGGCGCGGCGGTGGCCAAGGACATCGGCGAGGACCGGGCCCGGTACGTACGGATGGACGTGAGCCGCGAGGAGGACTGGGCGGCCGCCGTCGCCGCCGCGAAGGAGACCTTCGGGCCGATCGACGGCCTGGTCAACAACGCGGGCATCCTGCGCTTCAACGAGCTGACCGCGACCCCGCTGGAGGAGTTCCAGCAGGTGGTCCAGGTCAACCAGGTGGGCGCCTTCCTCGGTATCAAGGCGGTGGCCCCCGAGATCGAGGCGGCCGGCGGCGGCACCATCGTCAACACGTCCTCGTACACGGGCCTGACGGGCATGGCGTACGTGGGTACGTACGCCGCGACGAAGGCGGCGATCCTCGGCCTGACCCGGGTGGCCGCGCTGGAGCTGGCCGCCAAGAACATCCGGGTCAACGCGATGTGTCCGGGCGCCGTGGACACCCCGATGGCCAACCCGGGGCTGCTGGACCCGGCGAACATGACCGACGAGGCCAAGGACGCGATGGCCGAGCTCTACAAGCGCGTGGTCCCGATGGGGCGGGTGGGGCAGCCGGAGGAGATCGCGAAGCTGGCGCTCTTCCTGACGGCCGACGACTCCTCGTACATCACCGGCCAGCCGTTCGTGATCGACGGCGGCTGGATGGCGGGTGTCAGCATTCTCTGATGGGGCGTCAGGTATTGACGCTCACACCCTCGCGGTGGAACAGTCGAGACATCAAATCTGACGGAACGTCAGAAACCAAAGGACGGTGAACCCCCTTGGAATTCGGGCTCTTTGTGCAGGGATACGTGCCTGAGGCGCGGTCCAAGGTCGACCCCGAGGCAGAGCACAAGGCGCTGATCGAGGAGACCGAGTACGTCATACAGGCGGACAAGTCCGGCTTCAAGTACGCCTGGGCGTCCGAGCACCACTTCCTGGAGGAGTACTCGCACCTGTCGGCGAACGAGGTGTTCCTCGGGTACCTCGCCCACGCCACCGAGCGCATCCACCTCGGCTCCGGCATCTTCAACCCGCTCGCCCCGGTGAACCACCCGGTCAAGGTGGCCGAGAAGGTCGCCATGCTCGACCACCTCTCCAAGGGCCGCTTCGAGTTCGGCACCGGCCGGGGCGCCGGCAGCCACGAGATCCTCGGCTTCCTGCCGGGCATCGAGGACATGAACGGCACCAAGGAGATCTGGGAGGAGACCATCGCGGAATTCCCCAAGATGTTCCTCCAGGAGGAGTACGAGGGGTTCCAGGGCAAGCACTGGTCGCTCCCGCCGCGCAAGGTCTTCCCCAAGCCGTACGGCAAGGCCCACCCGGCCATGTGGTACGCCGCCGGCTCCCCGTCCTCGTACGCGATGGCGGCGAAGAAGGGCCTCGGCGTGCTGGGCTTCAGCGTGCAGAAGGTCTCCGACATGGAGTGGGTCCTCGACCAGTACAAGACGGCCATCCGGGAGGCGAAGGCCATCGGCGCCTTCGTCAACGACAACGTCATGGTCACCTCGACCGCGATCTGCGCCGAGACCCACGACAAGGCCGTCGAGATCGCCGTCAACGCCAACATGAACCGCTTCCAGTCGCTGGTCTTCCGCTACCACGACACCTTCCCGCGGCCCGAGGCGATCCCGCAGTGGCCCGAGACCCTGCCGGAGTACAACGCGGAGATCATCGAGCTCCTGATCGCCGAGGAACTCCTGATCTGCGGCGACCCGTCGGAGGTCCGGGCCCAGTGCAAGCGCTGGGAGCAGGCCGGCGCCGACCAGCTGTCCTTCGGCCTGCCGACCGGCGTCTCGCCCGAAGACACGATGACGACGATCAAGCTGATCGGCGAACACGTCATCCCGCACATCGACACGGACCCGATCCACCGCACGACCCGCTTCCGCCAGGCCGTTTGATGTTCGGCCCCGCCGGCGTCCGAGGCGCGGGGCGTGGGGCGGAGCCCCACCTGCCCCGGCCTGCCGGCACACGAACGGGGACGGCGTCTTCCCGGACCGCCGCCCCGAACCCAGCCCCGGCCGGGCGGCCACCGGCCGGGGCCACGTCCAGCCTCACCGACCATCTTCAGCCCCGCCGGCGGGGCTCAAAGCGCGAAGGGACGTCATGCTCGACCACCTGATCAAGGGCGCGACCGTCGTGGACGGCACCGGCGCCCCCGCCCGCGTCGCAGACCTCGGCATTCGCGACGGCCGCATCGCCGTCATCGCCGCCCCCGGCACCGTCACCGAAGAGGCCCGCACCACCGAGGACGCCACCGGGCTGGTCCTCACCCCCGGCTTCATCGACCCGCACACGCACTACGACGCCCAGCTCTTCTGGGACCCCTACGCCACGCCCTCCATGAACCACGGCGTCACCACCGTCGCCGGCGGCAACTGCGGCTTCACCCTGGCCCCGCTCAACCCCGCCCGCCCCGAGGACGCCGACTACACCCGCCGCATGATGAGCAAGGTCGAGGGCATGGCCCTCAAGGCCCTGGAGGACGGCGTCGACTGGACCTGGTCCACCTTCGGCGAGTACCTCGACGCCCTGGAGGGCCGGATCGCCGTCAACGCCGGGTTCATGGTCGGCCACTGCGCCCTGCGCCGGCACGTGATGGGCGAGGACGCCGTCGGTGGCCGGCCCACCCCCGAGCAGATGCGGCAGATGCTCGACCTCTTCCACGACGCCATGAACGCCGGCGCCTGGGGACTGTCCACCACCCAGTCCTCGACCCACTCCGACGGTTCCGGCGCCCCCGTGGCCTCCCGCCACGCCCGCCCCGCCGAACTGATCGCCCTGTCCAAGGCCGTCGCCGAACACGAGGGCACCCAACTGGAGGCGATCGTCGCCGGCTGCCTCGACCAGTTCTCGGACGACGAGATCGACCTCTTCGTGGAGATGAGCGTCGCCGCCGGCAGGCCCCTCAACTGGAACGTCCTCACCATCGACGCCTCCGTCCCCGAACGGGTCCCGCGCCAGCTCATCCCCAGCGAGCGCGCCCGCAAGGCCGGCGGCCGGATCGTCGCCCTGACCATGCCGATCCTCACCCCCATGAACATGTCGCTCGGGACCTTCTGCGCGCTCAACCTCATCCCCGGCTGGGGCGAGATCCTCGGCCTGCCCGTCCCCGAGCGGATCGCCAGGCTCCGCGACGCCGACGTACGCGCCGAGATGCTGCGCCGCGCCGACAGCAAGGAGGCCGGAGTCTTCCGGCGCCTCGCCAACTTCGGCCGGTACGTCATAGGCGACACGTACAGCAAGGAGAACGAGGGCCTCTCCGGCCGGGTCGTGAACGACATCGCCGCCGAACGCGGCCAGGACCCCTTCCACTGCCTGGTGGAGATCTGCGCCAACGACGACCTGCGCACGGTGCTCTGGCCGATGCCCACCGACAACGACCCGGCGAGCTGGGCCCTGCGCCAGGAGACCTGGCAGCACGAGGACGTCATGCTCGGCGGCTCCGACGCCGGCGCGCACCTGGACCGGATGTGCGGAGCCCCGTACACGACCCGCTTCCTCGGCGACTGCCTGCGCGGCCGCAAGCTCGTCCCGCTGGAGCAGGCCGTACGCATGCTCACCGACGACCCGGCCCAACTGTTCGGGCTGCGCGGGCGCGGCCGCCTCGCCGAGGGCTTCCACGCCGACCTGGTCCTCTTCGACCCGGAGCGGATCGAGGCCGGTCCCGCGACCCTGGTCCACGACCTGCCCGGGGACAGCCCGCGGCTGGACGCGCGGGCCATCGGCATCGTCTCGGTACGGGTCAACGGCGTCGAGACCATCCGCGACGACCAGGTGACGGGGGCCGTTCCGGGCATCGTGCTCCGGTCCGGCCGGGACACGAGGACGGTGAGCACCCGATGACCGACGTCCAGCAGCCGCTCTACATCGGCGGCGAGTGGGTGGAGCCCGCCGGCGGCCACTACGAGGTGATCAACCCGGGGGACGAATCGGTGGTCGGGCTCGCGCCCGAGGCCTCGCGCGCCCAGGTCGAGGAGGCGGCGCGCGCCGCGGCCGAAGCCTTCGACAGCTGGTCCCGTACGACGCCCGAGGCGCGCGCGGCGATCCTCGACCGGGCCGCGGACATCATGCAGCGGGAGTACGAGCCGTGGGCGGTGCTGGCCCGGCAGGAGACGGGCGCACCGACCGGCATCGCGCGCGGCATGCAGGTCGGCGTCGGCGTCGCCCGCTTCCGGCGGTACGCGAAAGGCGCGCTCGAACCGGTCGAGAAGGGGCTGCCCCCGCAGGTCACCGACGCCGGACCGATGGGGCGGGCGAGCATCCTGGGCGCGCTGGAGGTGCGCCAGCCGGTCGGCGTGGTCACCTGCATCACCTCCTACAACAACCCGTGGGCGAACCCGGCGGGCAAGGTGGCCCCGGCTCTGGCCATGGGCAACACGGTGGTGGTCAAGCCGGCGCCGCAGGACCCGCTGTCGGTGTTCCGGATGGCGGACGCCCTGCACGAGGCCGGAGTACCGGCGGGCGTGGTGAACGTGGTGAGCGGGCAGTCGGTGGAGGTCGGCGAGGCCGCGGTGGACTCGCCGGACGTGGACATGGTGTCCTTCACCGGTTCCACGGCCGTCGGGCAGCGCATCGCGGAGGTCTGCGGCCGGTCCATGAAGCGGCAGCTGATGGAGCTCGGCGGCAAGGGCGCGGCGATCGTCTTCGAGGACGCCGACCTGGACGCGGCGGTGATGGGGATCGGGACGACCTTCTCCTTCTACTCCGGGCAGATCTGCACGGCCCCGACCCGGGTGATCGTCCACCGGTCGGTCCACGACCGGCTGATCGAGAAGTTGACCGGCTACCTGGCCTTCATGAAGGTCGGCGATCCGGCGGCGGCCGGCACGGTGGTCGGCCCGGTGATCTCGGCGGCGCACCGCGACCGGGTGGAGTCGTACATCGAGTTGGGGAAGAAGGAGGGCGCGCGGATCGCGTACGGCGGCGAGCGCCCGGTGGTCGGCGACGGCCGCGGCTTCTACGTGGCTCCGACCCTGCTGGTCGACTGCACCAACGACATGCGCGTGGTCCGTGAGGAGATCTTCGGCCCCGTGGTCGTGGTGGTCCCCTTCGACGGGGACGAGGACGAGGCCGTCGCGCTGGCCAACGACAGCGACTTCGGGCTGCTGAGCTACGTGTGGTCCGGGGACTCGGCGCGCGCGTTCCGCGTGGCGCGCCGGCTGCGCTCGGGCGGGGTCGGGGTGAACACCATCGGCCGCAACATGGAGGCGCCGTTCGGCGGCTTCAAGCGCAGCGGGGTGGGCCGGGACGTGGGCTCGTACGCGCTGCACGCCTACAGCGAGGTGCAGTCGATCGTCTGGACGGGCTGAGGCGGCGCCGCGGGGCCCGGCCGGGGGGCGGGTGGCCCCCGGCCGGACCCGGGTCATGCCTGCGGGGTGGGTGGGGCGGTGCCGTAGCCGAGGGCCTCGGCCAGTTCGTCGTCGCCGCCGAAGAAGTCGGCGAAGGTCTTCGGGTCGTCCGTCTCCAGGCGTCGCAGGGCGGCGCCCGCCCGGTCCCCGGGCGGGCCTTCGTCGTCGGGCAGCCGCCAAGAGAAGTAGAGCCGTCCGCCGGTGCCGGGAGGTGGCGCGGACGGTTCGTACCTGAGATGGACCACCGTGATGTCCGGGTCCCGCCAGTCGGTGCCGATCCCGTACTGCGAGAGCTCCCACCGGGCCGTCAGTTCGGGCCGGTCGCGCAGGCCCGCCGCGATCAGGCGGGCGGTGCTGCGGGCCGGCCAGCACCAGGAGTGGTCCCGCTCGGCACGTTCGAGCTCGGCGTCGTACGCGGCCGCGTCGAAGCGGTACGCGGGCGGCTGCGGGCCGCTCGCCCCGCGCCAGCCGTCCCACACCACCTCGTCGCCGTCCCGGCGGATCGTCACGTACAGCGCGCCGCAGCAGCCTTCGGTGCAGTACGCCTCGCAGAGCTGCACCTCGCGCGGCTCCGCCGCGGCGCGGAGTCGGCCGTTGTCGAGCAGGTACTCGGGCGGGTTGGCCCGGCCCTTGCCGAACAGCGCGGGGACGAGCGGGATCCCGTCGATCAGGATCCGGGTCTCGACGGCGGAGGAGTCCGCGGTTTCGTGGACGACGGCCAGCTCCCACCGAGGGGGGTCCCCGGCGTCGGTGCGGGTGAAGGGGAGGTGCCGGTTGCGCCGGAACCAGTCCGCCTGACGGTCTGCGGGTACGGGCTCCGGCGCGGCCGCGGGCAGTAGCCGGTCCAGGGCGTCGAGCAGGGCCCGGCGCCGTCCGGGCCGCCAGTTCAGCAGGACGGCGGGGCCGCTGTGCAGGTCGAGGGCGATCGACAGCAGCAGCGACCGGTGCTCCGGGGTCGGGGCCAACCGGTCGGCGTGCCGGACCAGGGCCTCGTACCCGGCCCGGGCGGGCAGGTAGTCGAGGATGTCGGCGCGGCTGTCCAGCTGGTCGGCCATCCGGTGCAGCAGTCGGCCGGTCAGCGCGAGCAGTTCGGCGTCCTGCGGCCGGGCCCGGAGGAGCCCGTACAGGTCGGCGGCCTCGGCGATGCGGCGGGCGAGCCACATGGCCTGCGATTCGTCCGGCAGGGAGACCAGCGCGGAGCGGGTGGCCTCCGCGTCGCCGGAGGTGATCGCGTCGGTCAGCGGTGTCAGCTGCTCGGAGCGGTCGTGGCTGCGGATGACGAGCAGGGCGGCGGCCTGTCGGTCGAGCGGGTCGAGTGCGGCGATCGCGGCGTCTTGCAGGCCTCGCAGCATGCCGAGGGCCTTGAGACAGGGCACGTCCTCGGGCTCGCCGAGGCGGATCAGCAGGGACATGCCGACTTCGACGGCCGCCGCGTCCGTACCGGTGCGGATCAGCTGCCGGGCGGTCCGCCGGGCGGCGTCCGCGTCGGCGAGTGCCAGCCGTGCGGTGTGGGCGCGCAGGGAGCGGCGGGTCAGGGCCAGTTCGGCGACCCGCAGGTGGACGGCCTCCGCGGCTCGTACCGGGTCGGGGTCGGCGAGCAGGGGCGTGAGGGCGTCGGTGACTTCGGCCTGCGCCTGGTGCCAGGTCAGGTCCTTGCGGCCGGGCTCCGGAGGCGGTGGTCCGTCGGGCAGTGGAAAGCCCTTGCGGGGGACCGCGCCGTCCGGCTCGATGCCGTGCCGGAAGAGGGCGTAGTCGTACAGGGACGTCGTCCGGGGGTCGAGCGGCTCGCGCTCGTCGCAGACGGTCATCGGGCGGGGTGGGACTCGATTCCGTAGGTCATGACCGGCAGCATGCCGCAGTGATCATCCGGCGTCCAGCGAAAAAGGGGCCTCGCCGCGGACCCGGCCGTTGACCTGGAGCTGCACCAGGTGCTCGCCGGAGTGGTAGCGGCGGGTGGTGATGGGCTTGAAGGAGTGGCGCTTGGTGCCGCCGAGGGTTTCGCCGGGGGCGAGGGCGCGCGTGACGAGTTTGAACACCTTGGGGGTGCGGGTGCCGTTGGCCTTCGCGTGGTGGACCACGTAGTCGATGACCAACTGCGCCGGGAGCGGGCCGGTGTTGGTGACCGTCCAGTCGAAGACGAGGTACTCGCCGACGGCGATCCGCGGGTCGGCGACGACCGGGCCGCTCACGGTGACCGGCACGTCGGGGGAGTGCCCGAGCAGGGTCAGCGCCTCGGGCCGGCCGGCCTTGATCAGGGTCCGCAGTCCGTGGCGTACGACGCGCTCGGTCGTGGCCTCGGGCTCGGCCAGCCAGCGGGCCGCCGTCTCGACCGCGAGGGCGGGGTGGTCGCGGCTGATGTCGTTGAGGTGGTTGGAGACGGAGCGGCGCACGTACTCGGAGCCGTCGCGGTACAGGGCGTCCAGCACGGGCAGGGCCGGTCGCGGGTCGGCGACGAAGGCGGGCAGCTGCGGGGCCCACGGCAGCCGGGGCCGGGTGCCCTCGCCGGCGAGGCGGCGTACGTGCGGGTCCGGGTCGTCCGTCCACTTCTGTACGACGGCCAGGGCGCGGTCCGGGTCGGCGCGCAGGAAGGGCCGTACGGCGGACTCGGCGGTGAGCCGGGAGGTGAGGTCGTGCAGCAGGTCCAGCCCGGGCTCGAAGACCTCCAGCCCGCGGACGGCGACGGCCTCGCCGACGGGGAAGGTCATCCAGCCCTCGAAGCCGGGTCCGTCGAGGGCGGTGCGCACGACGGCCTCGAAGGCGGGCCACGCGTCGGGGAGGTCGTCGAGCACGGCGTCGCGGACGGCGGTGACGCGGCCGCTGAAGGTCAGCCCGTCGAGGGCGTCGGCGCGGGCGCGCAGGGCCGGTGAGGACCGGCGGCCGCCCGCGCGGGCGAGCAGTCGGGCCAGGGTGGTGACGGTATCCGCGCTGAGGAGCTCATCGGCCGTGGGCATGGGGCCAGTCTCGCCGATGACGTCCCGGTCCGGTGGCCGGTTCCGGGACCTCACGGCTCCCGCCCCTACTCGTCCTTGTAGTAGTCCGTGAGGACACAGCCCTTCACCAGGGCCGGCTCCTTGCGGAAGCCGCTCGGCGGCTTGAAGTCGGGGTGGCAGTTGAGCATGAGCAGCCCGGCCTGCGGCTGGAGCAGGGCGCTCATGGCGTCCGAGTCCTGGGATCCCATGGCGAAGTCCTGGCCGACGACGATGCCCTGGTTGGGGTTCCCGTTGTTGCCCTTCTTCGCCATCTCGGCCTTGAAGGCGGTCTGGAAGGCCTTCGCGTCCTTGTAGAGGATGACGGTGGTGATGCGCGGCGAGCCGCAGTATCCGGTCTCGGTCACGGTGGCGGCCTTGTCGAACTCGGCGCCCGGGCCCGTCGGTCCGTCCTCGCCGGGGTCGGTGCTGATCCGGGAGCAGTCGGTGTGGCCGTTGATGAAGCGCGCGGCGGCGGCCATGGTGCCCGCCTTGGGGAGCTTCTGGAAGGCCGTTCCGTCCTTGGGCGCGT
Organism: Streptomyces sp. BF23-19; assembly: GCF_041106355.1. Taxonomy (NCBI): domain Bacteria; kingdom Bacillati; phylum Actinomycetota; class Actinomycetes; order Kitasatosporales; family Streptomycetaceae; genus Streptomyces; species Streptomyces sp. BF23-19. Next base: position 127,096 of record NZ_JBGBPT010000004.1, read on the forward strand.
TCCCGTTGACCCCGCCGTTCTTGGTGGGGTTCTCCAGGGTGCCCTCGTGGGGCCCGCCGTCGGTGTCGGCGCCGGTGCCGCTGTCCGCGCCGGGGCCGCCGATGACCGGTGACGAGCCGCCGCTCCCGTCCCCGCCGCAGGCGGTGAGGGTGAGGAGGGCGGCGACGGCCGTGGCCGATGCCAGGAGTGCTGTGGTGGTGCGCATGCGTGTCTTCGTCCCCCGTGTGAATGACCTTGAACGGCGGCGACTCTAGGCCGATGATCATGTGCGCGGCAAACCCTGTCCGAACCCCTGTTACCACTGGTCACCGCAAAGTCACGACGGAAACTTTGAAAACGCGCAAATCGGACATGGCTGCGGTTTCCGCATGCCGAAAGAGTCTCGGTCGAGCCTGTCGAAGCGTGGGCATGCAGGAAGATGAACCTTGCATTAAGTGCTTGTGAACTGTCTTGGTCTCAGGATTCGAAGGCATTCGGGGGCTTCGAGTTCCGGACTTCGATCGTCCAGATGTGGAAAACGCACCATCTAACGTCCTGACTCATGACTCAGCTGGACGTTCGGCCTCGGGCCGGAGACACGGTAAGCGGCGTCGCCGACGGCGACGTTCGCGGCAAGGGCCTCGGCAAGGGGTCCGTCGGACTGGTCGGAAGCGCCGTCATCGGCATCTCCACCGTCGCCCCCGTCTACTGTCTGACCTCGACCCTCGGCTCCACCGCCGGTGAGGTCGGCATGCAGATGCCCGCGATCTTCCTCGCCGGTTTCCTCCCGATGCTCCTGGTCGCCTTCGCCTACCGCGAGCTCAACAAGGCCATGCCGGACTGCGGCACCTCCTTCACCTGGACCGTCAAGGCCTTCGGCCCGCGGATCGGCTGGATGTGCGGCTGGGGCCTGGTGATCGCCACGATCATCGTGCTCTCCAACCTCGCGGGCGTCGCCACCTCGTACTTCTGGCTGCTGGCCGGCGAGGTCACGAACAACGCGTCGATCGCAGCCCTGGACGACAACAAGCTCGTCCACATCACCACCTGCCTCACCCTGATCGCCGTCGCGACCGCCATCAGCTACCGCGGCATGACCGCCACCAAGGGCGTCCAGTACGCCCTGGTCGGCCTCCAGCTCGTCGTGCTCGCGATCTTCGTCGCCATGGCCTTCCAGAAGGCCTCCGCCGGCACCTTCGACACCGGCCTCGACTTCTCCTGGTCCTGGATGAACCCCTTCGCGGTCGAGTCCATGGCGGCCTTCACCGCCGGACTCTCGCTCTCGATCTTCATGTACTGGGGCTGGGACGCGTGCCTGGCCACCAACGAGGAGACCACCGGCTCGACGAAGACCCCAGGCCGCGCCTCCCTCATCGCGATGGTCGTCCTGGTCGGCTCGTACCTGGCCACCGGCATCGCCGCCCAGATGGCCGTCGGCTCCGGCGGCGAGGGCCTCGGCCTCGCCAACGAGGAGACCTCGGGCAACGTCTTCGCCGCCCTCGCCGGCCCCGTCATGGGCCCGGTCCTCGGCATCCTGCTCTTCGTCGCCGTCCTGGCCTCCGCCGCGGCCTCCCTGCAGACCACCTTCATCCCGGTCGCCCGCACGGTCCTGGCCATGTCCACGTACGAGGCCCTGCCGGCCTCCTACGCCAAGGTCCACCCGCGCTTCAAGACCCCGGGCCGCGCCACCGTCATGGCGGGCGTCGCGACCGGCGCCTTCTACACGGTCATGACCCTGGTCAGCGAGAACGTCCTCACCGACACGATCTTCGCGCTCGGCCTGATGATCTGCTTCTACTACTCGCTCACGGCCTTCGCCTGCGTCTGGTACTTCCGCGGCGAGCTGCGCCGCTCCGCCCGCGACCTGTTCTTCAAGGGCGTCTTCCCGATCCTGGGCGGCGTGCTGCTGGCCGCGGTCTTCTTCAAGACCCTGTACGACGCCTGGGACCCGGCCTACGGCTCCGGCTCCACACTCCCCGGCCTCGACGTCGGCAACGTCTTCGTCATCGGCGTCGGCCTGCTGGCCCTCGGCCTGGTGATCATGTTCGTCACCGAGCGCCGCAGCCCGGCCTTCTTCCGCGGCGAGGTCCTGACGAAGTCCACCCCGTCCCTGGTGGTCGAGGACTGACCGTCCCCGCGCCCCCGCGCTCCCCCCGCTGAGTCATGCCCACGGCCCCGGATCGATTCCCCCGATCCGGGGCCGCGGGCGTTCCGGGCCCACTTCCCGGGCCATAGGGGGTGTCTTGCCGACCACCGCTCCCTGACCCGCCCTGACCGACAAGACACCCCCTGTGGCGGTGACCCGGGGTGTGGCGGGGTCGTTGGGCCGGGCATGAACGCCATGAAGCGCACGCTCTCCGCCCTGGTCGTCTCCGGTGGTGCCGCCCTCGCACTGATCCCCGCCGCCGCGCACGCCGACGAGCCCGCCGGGCAGGCGCCCCCGGTCGTCGGCCGCGTCGTCGACGTCGTCGACCACCCGACCCAGGCCGTACAGGACACCAAGACCGCGGTGGGCGTGACCGCCCAGGCCGCCGGGTCCGCCACCCAGGCCACCGACTCCTCCCTCAAGGGCGCGGGCTCGGCCCTGGCCGCCGGCCTCCCGGACACCCCCAAGATCGAGTGACCCGAGCCGCCGAGGCCTTTGCCACGACTCCCACCCCGCAGGAGCCGTGGCGGAGGCCGGGTTCTCGGGCGGCGGCGCTCGTTGAGCAGGACATGATCCTCTGGCTGCTCAACCACCTCAGCACCTTCGTCATCGCCGTCCTCCTGGTCGGCGGCCTCACCGGCCTCGCCGCGGTCGGGAGCCTGGCCGCCCGCCGCCGCTTCCCGCACCTGGCCCAGGGCGACCACAACGAGATGGTCGGGGTCGCGCTCGGCATGTTCGGCGCGATCTACGGCATCATCCTCGCGTTCGTCGTCGTCACCCTGTGGACGCAGCTGGAGAACACCCAGAACATCGTCGCGAACGAGGCCACCGACCTGGCCCTCGTCGTCCGCAGCGCCGACGCCTTCCCACCGGCCGACCGCGCCCGGATCCAGCAGGCGGTCGGCGCGTACACGCACGCCGTCGTCGAGGTGCAGTGGCCGCTGATGCGCGACGGGCGGCCGAGCTACGAGGCGACCGGCCCGCAGACGCACGCCCTCTACCAGGCGCTCCAGGCCTACGAACCGCAGGGCCCCCGCGCCGAGACCTTCTACGCCGAAGCGGTCACCCGCCTCAACGACGTCGCCGCCCAGCGCCGGGCCCGCATCACCATGGCCGAGAGCTCGTTGCCGATCCTGCTCCAGGTGCTGGTGTACGGGGGCGCGTTCGTGATCGTCCCGCTCACCTTCCTGTTCGGGCTGCGCAGCCTGAAGATGCAGCTGCTCTTCGTATCGGCGGTGGCCGGGCTGATCGGCTTCAGCCTGCTGCTGGTGGTGGCCCTGGACCGGCCCTTCGCGGGGGACCTGAGCGTGACCCCGGCGCCTTACAAGGAGGCGGCTCTGGCGCAGTTCTGGGCCGCCGGCTGAGCGGGCCGGGGACTGTCAAGTCCCGAACTCCAGCGACGTGACGCGATCCGCTCCCTCGGGCTGACTGGAGGCACGGGCGCACCACCCGACGCCCGCCTCCGTCCCCCGAGGAGCACTCCCATGGCCGTCACCCGCACCCGCACGCACACGCACGCCCGCAGCCGCCGTCTCGTCCTGCTCGTCGTTGTCGCCGCCCTGGCCGCCGCGGGTGCCGGCCTCGCCTTCGGGGCCCTCGCCGCCCCCGCGACGCCGCGCACCCCGCACTCCTCCACCGCCCCGGTGTCCCACGACGACGGCGGCTCCGGACGCCGGCTGTGGTCGGTGTTCAAGCACCTCTGGACGAGCGTCGGCATGGCCGAGGAATCCCCGCACGTGGGTCGTACGGAACCGCCACCGGACGTCCGTGCGGCGGCCCGGAACGCCGACGGGCGGCGTACCCCGACCGTCGTGTCGGTGTACGCCGCCCAGGGGCGGGACGGTTCTGCGGGAGGAGGCCCGCGCGCTCATACCGCTTACTTCGGGTCGCGGTTGAACGAGGCCGCCGACCAGCGGTAGCCGAGCACCGCCAGACCGATGGACCAGGCGACCGCGAGCCATCCGTTGTAGCCGATCTCGGTGCCGAGGAGCAGGCCGCGCAGGGTCTCGATGGCCGGCGTGAACGGCTGGTACAGGGCGATCGGCTGGAACCAGCCCGGCATCGCCTCGACCGGGGTGAACGCGCTGGAGATGAGCGGCAGCAGGATCAGTGGCATCGCGCTGTTGCTGGCGGCCTCGGCGTTCGGGCTGGCCATGCCCATCCCGACGGCGATCCAGGTGAGCGCCAGGGCGAAGAGCGCGATCAGTCCGAACGCGGCCAGCCATTCCAGGGCCGTGGCGTCCGTGGAGCGGAAGCCGATGGCGACGGCTACGGCGCCGACGAGGACCACGCTGGCGAGTGACTGCAGGACGCTGCCGACGACATGCCCGACGAGTACGGATCCGCGGTGGATCGCCATGGTGCGGAAGCGGGCGATGATGCCCTCGGACATGTCGGTGGAGACGGACACCGCGGCGCCGATGACGGTGCTGCCGATGGTCATCAGCAGGATGCCCGGGACGACGTAGGCGATGTAGTCGGAGCGGTCGGCGCCGTCGCCGGCCATACCGGCGCTCATCACGTCGCCGAAGATGTAGACGAAGAGCAGCAGCAGCATCACCGGGGTGAGCAGCAGGTTCAGCGTCAGCGACGGGTAGCGCCGGGCGTGCAGGAGGTTGCGGCGCAGCATCGTGGAGCAGTCGCGCACGGCGAGGGAGAGGGAGCTCATCGGACGTTCTCCTTGGGCTGGTCGGTGACGGTGGTGGACGGGCCGGTGAGGGCGAAGAACACGTCGTCGAGGTCGGGGGTGTGCACGGTCAGTTCGTCGGCCTCGATGCCGGCGGCCTCCAACCGGTCGAGTACCGCGCGCAGTTCGCGCTGGCTGCCGTCGCTGGGGACCTGCAGTGCCAGTGCCTCGTCGTCCCGGGTGACCTCGTGCAGGGCGAGGGCCGCGGACCGGTAGGCGGCCGGGTCGGTGAAGCGGAGCCGGACGTGTCCGCCGGGGATCAGGCGCTTCAGTTCCTCGGCGGTGCCCTCGGCGGCGATCCTGCCGTCGTTGAGCACGGCGATGCGGTCGGCGAGCTGGTCGGCCTCCTCCAGGTACTGGGTGGTGAGGAAGACGGTGACGCCGCCCGTGACGAGTTCGCGGATGATCTGCCACATGTTGTGGCGGCTGCGCGGGTCGAGGCCGGTCGTGGGCTCGTCGAGGAAGATGACCCGCGGGTCGCCGACCAGCGTCATCGCGATGTCGAGGCGGCGCTTCATGCCGCCGGAGTAGCTCGCGGCGGGCTTCTTGGCGGCCTCGACCAGGTCGAAGCGTTCCAGCAGTTCGCCGGCGACCCGCCGTCCTTCGCGGCGGGAGAGGTGGTGCAGGTCGGCCATCAGGAGCATGTTCTCCTCGCCGGTGATCAGGCCGTCGACGGCGGAGAACTGGCCGGTGACACCGATCGAGGCGCGTACGGCCTGCGGGTCGGCGGCCAGGTCGTGCCCGTTGACGTGGATGGCTCCGGTGCCCGGGTCCGCGCTGAGGAGGGTGGAGAGGATCTTGACGGCGGTGGTCTTGCCGGCGCCGTTCGGGCCGAGCAGGGAGAAGACCGTGCCGGCGGGGACCGCCAGGTCGATCCCGTCGAGAACGAGCTTGTCGCCGTAGGACTTTCGCAGCCCGTTCGCCGCGATGGCCAGGTTGGTCATGAGGAGTGCTCCTTCGAGGGCGGTGACTGCGGGTCAGTTGCTGCGGGCGGTGATGTCGCCGTAGGAGGTGGTGGCGCGGATGTTCAGGCCGGCGGCTGCGCCGTCGGTGTTGGTGAGGGCGTTGTGGACGCGGCCGTGGGCGGTGCCGGCGTCGAGGGTGGCGGAGACGCCGCGGGCGGCTCCGATGGTGATGTCGCCGGCCTGGGTGGTGAGTTCGACGGTGCCGTGCAGGGCTTCGGCGATCTGGAGGTCGCCCTTGTGGGTGGTGATCCGGGCGGGGCCGGTCAGGCGTCCGACGGTGACGTCGCCGGCCATGAGGGTGAGGTGGGCGCTCGCGGTCTCGTCGAGCTTGACGGTGGCCTGGGCGCTCTCGAGGGTGATGTCGCCGAGGCGGCCGACGCCGCGGAACTCGGTGGCCGCGGTCTTCGCCTCGACGTGGGAGCCGGCGGGGAGTTGGACGGTGATCTCCACGGAGCCGGACTGGCCGAGGATCTTGTTCTTGGCGGGTGCGGCGGTGATCCGCAGGACGCCGTCGCGGTATTCGGCGGTGGTCTGTTCGGCGGCCTTCACGTCGCGGCCCTTGGAGGCGTCGGCGGGGAGGATCTCGACGGTGGTGTCGGCCCGGTCGGCGGCGATGAGGCGGACGAGGCCGGCGGGGATGTCGAGGACGGTGGTGATCGGGGCGGTGGTGGCGAACTTCTGCACGGTACTTCTCCTTCATCGGCGGCTGCGCTTCGTGCGCCCCGCGGTTTCTGATGAACGAAAAGCTACGTTGCGTTCAATGATCTGGCAACAGACTCGTTGCGCTTGATTGCCATCACTGCAGCTCAGAGGCGGGATTTTATTGCAATGGCTTCGCGCTTAACGCAACAACGGACGGTGGGTTCGTTGCAATGGAATGGAAGTGAACGCTATAGTGGGGGACACCACGGACCACGAAGGAGACCGCGATGCCGGGAGGCAGGCTCAATCAGCAGGAACGCCAGCAGATCGCGCTGGGGTTGGCCGACGACCTCGCCTACGCCGAGATCGCCCGCCGCCTCGACCGGCCCACCTCGACGATCTCGCGCGAGGTGATGCGCAACGGCGGACCCAACGCCTACCGGGCCGACCTGGCCCACCGCGCCACCGAACGCCGCGCCCACCGGCGCAGCCAGGCCGCCCCCCGGGGCCCGGAGGCGCCCCCGCAGGCCCACGGCCGCGACCCCGAAGCGGTGCGCGAGTTCGAGGACGTGTTCACCGACGTCCTCATCCAGGCCGGCACGCCCAAGATGATGGCCCGGGTGATGGCCTGCCTCTACCTCACGGACACGGGCAGCCTCACCGCGTCCGAACTCGTCCAGCGCCTCGGGGTCAGCCCGGCGTCCATCTCCAAGGCGATCACGTTCCTGGAGGGCCAGGGCCTCGTCCGTAGGGAACGCGACGAACGCCGCCGCGAGCGCTACTTCGTCGACGACGACGTCTGGTACCAGGCCACCATCGCCAGCGCCCGCGCCAACGCCCAGATCATAGAAACCGCACGTCAGGGTGTCAGCATCCTCGGCCCCGACACCCCGGCGGCCAACCGCCTGGAGAACATCGCCCGCTTCATGGACTTCGTCTCCGAGGGCATCACCCGCGCCGCGGAACAGGCGCGCGCGGTCCTCCACACGAAGCCGGGAACGCCCCCGGACGACCCGCTCTAGACAACGGTCGTGCGGCCCGCCGCCGCCTCGATCACCTCGTCCAGCACCTCGCGGGAGCGGATCAGATCGCCGATCATCCGGTCGATCCGCTCCCGCTCCGTGGCCAGTTCGGCCACCAGCGCCGGGGTGGCGCGCACCGACGGGCCGCCGTCCTCGTCCCGCATGCAGGGCAGGATCTGCGCGATCTTCGCGCTGTGCAGGCCGGCCGCGTACAACTCCTGGATCCGGATGACCCGGTCGACCGCCCGCTCGGAGAAGTCCCGGTGACCGCCGGGCGTCCGGTCCGAAGCGAGCAGGCCCTGCTGCTCGTAGTAGCGCAACGAACGCTCACCGACCCCGGTGCGCGCAGCCAGTTCACCGATCCGCATGCCCCACCCCAGCCCTTGAACCTGACATCAGTGTCAGCTTTTACGGTACCGGCATGACGCAGACACAGCACGGTCCCGCCGCCTCCCGCCTCTTCGAATCGGCCCGCCTCGGCGGCCTGGAACTGCCCAACCGCCTGGTGATGGCCCCGCTGACCCGAAACCGCGCCGGGGCCGACGGGGTGCCCGGCGAACTCATGGCCACCTACTACGCCCAGCGCGCCTCGGCCGGGCTGATCATCGCCGAGGCCGGCACCCCGAACGCCGTCGGGCAGACCTACCCGCACATCCCCGGGATCCACACCCCGGCGCAGATCGCCGGCTGGCGCCGCGTCACCGAGGCCGTACGGGCCGCCGGTGGCCGGCAGATGTTCCTCCAGCTCCAGCACGGCGGCCGGGTCGGCCACCCCGCGACCTCCGGGCACGTACCGCTCGCCCCGTCCGCGGTGCCGTTCCCCGAGCGGCTGCACACCCCCGGCGGCCTCCGGGACGGCGTCGTACCGCGCGCGATGACGGCCGAGGACATCCGCACCACGATCGCCGACTTCGCGAGCGCGGCCCGGGGCGCCGTCGAGGCCGGCTTCGCCGGGGTGGAGGTGCACTCCGCCAACGGCCACCTGCTGCACCAGTTCCTCGCCTCCAACACCAACCGGCGTACCGACGAGTGGGGCGGCCCCGTCGACAACCGCATCCGGTTCACCGTCGAGGTGGTCCGGGCCGTCGCCGAGGCCATCGGCGCGGACCGGGTCGGCGTACGCGTCTCGCCCGGAGCGAACGTCAACGGGATCGAGGAGGGCGACACCGAGGAGATCTACCCGGCGCTGGTCAAGGCCTTGGCCGACCTGGCGCCCGCCTACCTGCACCAGGTCCACGCCGACCCCGACCGGCCCGCCTTCGCGCAGATCCGCCGGGACTGGCCCGGCACCCTGATCGCCAACCCGGTGCTCTCCCGCGAGGAGGTCGCGGCCGACGGCGGCAAGCGGCGGGGCGAACGCCTGCTGTCCGAGGGCGCCGACCTCGTGTCCCTGGGTCGGGGCTTCCTCGCCAACCCCGACTTCGTCGAGCGACTGCGCACGGACGCGCCGCTCAACGAGCTCCGCCCGGAGTTCCTGATGCACGTCCAGGGTGCGGAGGGCTACACCGACTACCCGACGCTCGGTGCCTGACCGGCTCGGCGCCCTGTGCGGCGTGGCGCGTCGGGTCAGCGGGCCGGCCTACGAGGACGCGGCGACCTGACCCCAGGTGCGGGAGCAGAGCACGAGCCGGTAGCCGTCGGGGTCGACGACGGTGACTCCCCACTCGTCCCAGTACGGATTGTGGGACGCGACGCGCGTTCCGCCGTGCTCGACCAGGCGCTGGACGAGGGCCTCGTCGGGAGCCTCGCCGAGATAGACCACGAACAGGTCGTCGACGGTCGGTGCGGGCAGGATCGGGTTCGAGGCGTCCCGGGTGAGCTCGAAGTGCCAGCCGCCCCCGGCCGGGCCGACCATCAGCAGGTCGTGCTCCCCGGCCACGCTCTCGGCGCTCCGCCACTGCACTTCCAGCCCGAGACCGTCCACGTAGAACCGCTCGGCGGCCGCCAGGTCGAGGGAGGGCCGGGCGACGCGTACATGCGCATGAGAATCGATCATGCGTGCCAGCGTACGAAACCCCGCCGGCTCAGGCGTGGTTGGGCCGGCCGCATCGCGGCCGACCCGTCGGCCGGAGACCCTGGGTGACAGGCCCCGGCCGACGAGCGCTGGTCGTCAGGCGCCCAGGTGGTAGGCCTCGGCCCACTCCTTCTCGCCCGCCTTCTCGCAGTTGTCGGCGTAGAGGGGGCCGATCTTCGCCGGAACACCGGCGAACGAGGAGCAGTTGGACGCGAAGGCCTTGTGCCCGGCGGAGAAGCCTTCGATGTCGACACCGTCGTTGGCCAGGGCCGCGCCGGCGCCGCCCAGCAGGATGCCGGCAGCCAGGACAGACGCCGTCAGGGCAGAGCGAATACGCATGACACTCTCCTAAAGATCTCGATCGACGCGCCGGACAGACGGCACGCGACCAGCTCAACATCACGGAGAGTTCACGGGAAACGGTGTTTCACCCCAATGGCGGTCACCCACTGTCACCTCACGGGTGCGAGGTGACCTCCGCGAGGAAGACGGCCCAGCTCGCACCGGTCACGGCCAGCTCGGGCCCGGCCGTCACCTTGGAGTCGCGGACGTGGACGAGGTCGGCGCAGGCGGCGACCTCGACACAGTCGTCGCCGTCGCCACTGCTGTAACTGCTCTTGAACCAATCCAGCTGGGAGCTGTTCACAGGGATCCTCGCATTCGCATCAACAGGGCCCTGCTGTCGGCAGGATTGAGGGCCTGGATGCGAAGTTTGGCGTACCGCAGGTGAAGGAGACTCAGGTCTTTCGGGTCAGTCAGGACGCGGCCGGATTGTTGCCCTTCGCTGTAGCCCACCCACTCGTGGTCCTGGGTCTCGATGAGCCGGAAGGGTCCACCGAGCCCTGCGTGGTCGGGGCTGACGAGCGGCATGATCTGGAGGTCCACATTGGGTAGTTGCCCGCACTCCAGCAGGTGGTCGATCAGCCCGCGGGTCACCTCCGGCCCACCGGTCTGCCGCAGGATCACGGCCTCGTCGATGATGAAGCTGAAGACCGTGTACGGGGTGCGGAGCAGCAGTTGCTGCCGCTTCAGTCGGGCCGCGATGCGCTCCTCCACCTCTTCGGGAGTAGGTGGCGGCAGGACGGCGTCGACCAGCGCGCGGGCGTAGGACTCCGGCTGCAGCAGCCCCGGGACGGACCGGCACTCGTAGGTGTTGAGGATGACGGCGCCCTCCTCCAGCTCCGCCCACCGGCGGAACCAGGACGCCAGGCCGCGTCGCCGCGACAGCTGCCGGGCCGCGATGTCGATGACGCCGAAGGTGTCCAGGACCGATTCGGTCCTGGCGATGAACTTCTTCGACGGGTGCCGCCGGCCCTGTTCCACGGACCCGACGTACTGGACCGAGTACCCGATCAGCGGCGCCAGTTGCTCCTGGGTCAGGCCCACGCTTTTGCGGGAGGCCTTGACCGTCTCGCCGAAGGTGCGCAGGTTGTCATCCGGTTCGACCTCGCCGTCACCGCTGCCGTCGGCACTCACCATGGCGGTCACCTCCCCGACGGAAATGCTCACGCATCGTGACTTCCACTGTCCAGGGAATGAACTCGTACAGTTGGTTTGTACGAGTCCGGTTGGTGTTGAACGACCCTGGCCAAGCGGGATGTTGGCGCCATGACCGCACCTTCCGGCTCCGCCCGGGCTCTCTTACGCATGTTCACTCAGCGTTTCAGCTGCACCCGCCGCGGAGCGCGCCTCGCCCGGCAGCTGGCCCTCGTCGAACTCGACGGCTGGGGCATCCCGGAAACCACCGCGCTCGCCGCCGACGCCGGACTCGTCGTGGCCGAGCTCGCCGCCAACGCCGTGGTCCACGGGCGCGTTCCCGGGCGGGACTTCGAGCTCCGGATGACCCTGCTGGAGGGCGTGCTGCGCATCGAGGTCTCCGACGCCCGCGCGGACCGGCGCCCCACCGTACGGCCGCACGCCTACCAGGCGGAATCCGGCTACGGCCTGCGCATCGTGGACGCCGTCGCCGCCGGCTGGGGGGTACGGGACCGGCTGGTCGGCAAGACCGTCTGGGCCGAGCTGACGCACCGGGCGGGGAGGCGTACGTAGGCGCCCACGCGCGGCGCTGTCGGTGGCAGCCGTTACCTTGCGATCAGGTGCGGGAACGGAAGCGAGCGGGCGGTGGCGCGGATGGAGCGGGGATCGGGGACGGTCGTCGAGGTGGGGTACGCGGAGGGCTGGGACCTGGCGACCCGTACGCCGTGGCGGCCGATGTCCGCCGAGGCGGCGCGGGAGCGGGACGCGGCCGGGCTGCCGTACGTCGCCGAGCACCGGATACCGGGCCGGGAGGCTCCGCTCGAAGTCCGGCTCGTCTCCTGGCAGCAGCACCATGTGGGCCTCTGGATCTACGACGAGTGCGGCCGCCGGACCCATGAGGTGGACTACCGGCTCCTGGAGGCGGACCGGCTGCTCACCCGGCAGACGCGCATATGGGCTTATGCCGGTCCGGAGGTCCCGGAGTTCGACGAGCGGGCCTCCCGGACCACCGTGACCCTGAAACCCGAGGGCCGGGCCCGGGTGAGTCGCGAACCGCAGGGCTCCAAGGGGGGCATGTCGACCACCACGGCGGAGATCACCGACGATCAGCGCTGGTTGAAGCGGCCGGACTTCGGGGGCTGGCCGGTGTTTTCGAGGAAGGTGCACGAGCTGACGGAGCCGGTCACCGTCTGCGAGGCGGCCGGGGCGCACCAGGGATCCGATGCCGAGCCGGCCGACCGCTGGCGGGCTCCGCGGCCGGGCCAACCGGGTCCGCTGGACGAGCTGTTCCGGCCCGGCACGCGGATGGCCACGTCGTACCAACCCGAGATGACGGTCGTCGAGCCGGTGCGGAGCGGCACCCTGAACGTGCCGAGCGGGCTGCTGGGCATCGACTGTCCGCTGGACGGCAGGGGGCCGCGCCTGACCGTGGCCGTTCCGCCGGGTGAGTACCCGCTGGAGGAGGCGCGGATCAGCTTCGGCTACGACTGCATGTACGACCAGCGCTGGGTGGACCGCACGGAGACCACGGCGGTCCGGTTGTGTGTGAGCGAGACGCCCGCGGCGTCCTGGGAGATGGCCATGGCGCCGGAGGACGACCCCAGGCTGCTCGGGGAAGGCGAGGTGTACTGCTTCTCCACGGACGGCGCGACGGGGGCCTTCGCCGATGCCCGGGAGTGGGGGGCGCTCCAGCAGCTCTTCGACCGGGCGATGGCGGGCGGAGATCCGGACCCGGACGGGGCGGACGCCGATCCTCTCTCCATGTTCCTCGTGCGGACCCGCGAACCCGCCTCAGGCGCCGAGCTCGCCGCCTTCGCGGTGTCCTCGGACGGAGGGCATCCCGTCTGGGTGGGCAGGTCGGCCGACGGGGACGTGGTCGGTGTGGTGGTGCTCGTGGACGGGATGCCCGCGCTCGCGGCGCCCTGAGCCGCCCGGCCGCCGTTCAGGGCCGCAGGCGCGGGGCCTCGTCGTCCGGGGTGTCGGGGCTCGTGAAGTGGAAGGGGACGCCCAGGTACTCGGCGAGGGCGGTACCCGCGCGGGTGGCGGCCGCGGCCGAGGGATGGAGGCCGCCGGTGTCGGCGTCGCCGAGGGCGCGTTGCGCCGTGCCCCAGTAGATCGTGGCGAGGCACTTCTCCCCGACCGGCTCCTCCGCGAGGGCCATCAGCTTCACGAACCAGTCGTGCACCGTGTCCCCGTCCCAGATCGCCTCGATCGCCACCACCCGGCCCGGGACGCCGTGGGCGAGGGCGGCGAGCGAGTCGAAATCGATCGGGGAGTCGGGCGTACGGGCCACCCGGTCGCCGTGGTGCTCGTAGCGCAGGGACACGATGTGCTGGGCCTCGCGCAGGCCGACGCCCCAGGCGCGGCCGGCGTCCCACACCAGCTTGACCGCGGGCAGGAGGCTGTCCTGGAGGACGTATCCGTCGGTCTGTGTGCGGATGCCCTCCGGGAGTGCCGCCCACTGGTTCTCGATGTCCCGGTCCACGCCGTCCGCCCCTCGGTTCGTCATGGCGTCATGATCGGCGGGCGGCCTTCCCCCGTCGAGGGGATTTCGACGGTCCGGGCGGCCGGTCAGAGGTACTGGGCGAACTCGTCCAGGGTGCGCAGGACTTCCGGCTTCGACGCCGACGGGAGCTGGAGGACGACCTCCTCGATGCCGAGGTCGGCGTAGTGGCTCATCTTGCCGGGGGTGGGCCGGACGGCGTACGGGACCACCTGGAGGGACTTCGGGTCACGTCCGGCGGTCTCCCAGATCTGGCGCAGCACCGGGAGGGACTCGCCGAGGCCGCCGCCGCCGATGGGGAGCCAGCCGTCGGCGTGGTCGGCGATCGCGGCGAACAGCTTGGGGCCGGCGGCGCCGCCGATCAGGGTGCGCGGGCCGTACAGGGGGGCGCCGGGGCCGAGTTCGCGCGCGGCCTGGACCGGCTTCGGGTAGGCGGTGCTGGCCTGTACGGAGCAGTACTGGCCTACGTACGCGGTGGGCTCGGGGGACCACAGGGCGCGCATCAGCGCCATCCGGTCGCGGACCAGGTCACGGCGGGTGCGCCACTCGACGCCGTGGTCGGCGGCCTCCTCGACGTTCCAGCCGTAGCCGATGCCGAGGGTGAAGCGGCCGTGGGAGAGGTGGTCCAGGGTGGCGACCTGCTTCGCGAGGTCGATCGGGTCGTGCTGGGCGACCAGGGTGATGCCGGTGCCGAGGTGCAGCCGCTCGGTGACGGCGGCGGCCTGGCCGAGGGCGACGAAGGGGTCGAGGGTGCGCCCGTACATCTCGGGGAGTTCGCCGCCCATGGGAGCGGCGGTCTCACGGCTGACCGGGATGTGGGTGTGCTCCGGGAGGTAGAGGCCGGAGAAGCCGCGCTCTTCGAGGCTGTGGGCCAGCCGGACGGGGGAGACGGTGCGGTCGGTGAGGAAGATGGTCGTGGCGATCCGCATGTGTTCTGGCACCTCCGAGACGTGGGACCCGCCACGGTACGGGCTGGACCCGCGAATGTTGAAGGGGCGTCAGGTGCCGGGGGCGCGGTTCAGCCGCGCGGGTAGCGGGCCAGCCAGCCGGGGGAGGCGGTGGTGGAACTGTGCAGGCTCGGCCCCTGCGTCATCTCCAGGGCGAAGTCGTCGGCGAGTTCCAGCAGCGCGGCACGGCCTTCGAGTTCGGCGAGCCAGGCGGCCGGAAGGGCCGTCTCGCCGTGCAGGGCGCCGAGCAGGGCCCCGCACAGGGCGCCGGCGGCGATGGAGTCGCCGCCGTGGTTGACGGCGAGGCGCAGGCCCTGCGGGACGTCCTCGGCGACCAGGGCACAGTAGACGGCGGCGGCGAGGGCGTCGGCGGCATCGCATCCGTCTCCCGCCTCGTCGGCGGCGAGGGCCTCGACGGCGTCGGGGCCGGGCGAGCCCTGGGTGACGGCGGCCAGGGCGCGCTGGAGGGCGTCCGTGACGGGCCGGTGGCCGGGGCGAGCGCCGAGCAGGCCCAGGGCGCGCTGGACGGCGGCGTCGAGGGAGTCGCCGCGGATCAGGCCGTGGACGATGACGGCGACGGCTCCGGCCGACAGGTGGGCGGTGGGGTGGCCGTGGCTCTGCGCGGCGCATTCCACGGAGAGTTGGAGGACGAGGGTGGGCTCCCAGCCGACCAGCAGGCCGAAGGGGGCCGAGCGGGCGGCGGCGGCCGCGTCGCGGGCGGTGGGGTTCTTCGGCTGGTCGAGGGTGCCGAGGACGTCGTCGGCGAAGCCGGTCAGGCAGGCGCGGTGCGGGGCGCGGCGGGCGTAGAGCCATTCCTCCCGCGCGAGCCAGCCGTTGTCCTTGCGGCGCTCGTCGGGGCCCCAGTCGTGCTGGGTGGCGGCCCAGCGCAGGTACGCGCGGTGCAGGTCGGTGGGCGGGTGCCAGGCGCCGGTGTCGCGGCGTACGTGGGCCCGTATCAGCCCGTCCACGGTGAAGAGCGTGAGCTGGGTGGCGGCGGTGACCCGGCCGCGGCGCCCGAGGGCGGGGGCCGGACCGGTCAGCCCGTCCGGGCCGTGGGCCTCGCGCAGGGCGGCGAGGGAGAGGCCGGCGGCGGGTGCGCCGAGGGCGTCGCCGAGGGCGGAGCCGAGGAGGGTGCCGCGGATCCGGCCGCGGAAGTCCTGCTGCTCGACCCGGCCCCAGAGGCCGGTGGCGATGCCGCGGCCGAGCGTGCGGTTCGCCCCGGCGGGGGCGGGGGTGCGGGTGCCGGTGCCGTCCGCGACGCCGGCCGCACGCCCCGGACCGCCGGCCACAGGGCCGTGGTCGACCGCGCCGGTCGCCCGTCCGTGGCCACCCGCCGACCCGGTGGCACCTGCGGGGCCTCGGCCGCCTGCGGGGGCGCCGGGGGCGGGGGCGGGGGCGTGCAGGGAGAGGGCGGGGGCGCCGAGGGCCGGGTTCTCACCCGGGCCGGGAGTGGCCGACGCATCGGCACCGCCGGCGGTGGTTGCGGGGCCGGGCCCACCCGGGACCGGGCCGGGGCCCGTGCTGCCGCTCGTGTCGTTCGTAGCGTTCATTGCGTCCATCCCCGGCACCGCGCCCCCCGCTGACCAGTCCACTCGATGCCCGGCGTCCCTACCCGTACCCGCCACGCACGCGAACCCGCACTGTAGTGGACAGGATCGGTCGAAACCGGAAGTGGTCGGCCACCGGACTCGTAAGTGAGCGCAGATCGGCCAGAATCCGAACACTTCCGGCCGCGACCTGGGGTATGGCACGTTTTGCCAGTCGTCTTCGAGCCGGTCGTTCTCGGTCACGCCTCGTTCATCGGACGTTCTCCGCGGCCGCCCAGCCTCGGAGCCATGAAGAAGGCTCTCCTCGCCGCGACCGTCGTCGCCTCCGCCCTCGCCGCCTCCCTGGTCGCGGCCCCGCTCGCCTCCGTCCCCGCCCAGCAGGCCGCCGTCTACAAGCCGCTGCTCGACGTGCGCCCCGAGTACCTGAACGCGGGCTACGACGAGGTCCAGGCGACGTACGGCTCCTTCGACCGCTACCTGAAGGACGGGCTCGGCATCGACGCCCGCGAGCTCAAGGAGCTGAAGAAGGACCTCCTCGTCGGCTGACCCCCGACACGCGCCGCCACGGAGGGGAGCCGGCCCACCGGCCCCCCTCCGCCCGCGCTCAGTCCAGTACGGGGAGCAGCTCCGGCAGGTGCCCGTCCGAGGCGCGGGCCGTCTCCTGCCGCTCCCGCGGCACCTCCCCGTACAGCGTCGTACGGGCCTTCGCGGGCCGCCCGGCCGCCTCGGCCACGGCGATCAGGTCCTGTACCGACTTGTACGAGCCGTAACTCGACCCGGCCATCCGCGAGATGGTCTCCTCCATCAGCGTCCCGCCCAGGTCGTTCGCCCCGGACCGGAGCATCTCGGCCGCACCCTCCGCACCCAACTTCACCCAACTCGTCTGGATGTTGGGGATGTGCGGGTGCAGCAGGATCCGGGCCATCGCCGTCACCGCGCGGTTGTCGCGGACCGTCGGCCCCGGCCGTGCGATGCCGGCCAGGTACACGGGCGCGTTGGTGTGGATGAAGGGGAGCGTGACGAACTCCGTGAAACCGCCCGTCTGCTGTTGGATCCGGGACAGCGTGCGGAAGTGGCCGAGCCAGTGTCGCGGCTGGTCCACGTGCCCGTACATCATCGTGGACGAGGAGCGGATCCCGAGCTCGTGCGCGGTGGTGATGACGTCGATCCAGTCCGCCGTCGGCAGCTTGCCCTTGGTCAGCACCCAGCGGACCTCGTCGTCCAGGATCTCCGCTGCGGTGCCCGGGATCGAGTCCAGGCCGGCCTCCTTGGCCGCCGTCAGCCAGTCCCGTACGGACATCCCCGTGCGGGTCGCCCCGTTGACCACCTCCATCGGCGAGAAGGCGTGCACGTGCATGCCGGGGACCCGCTGCTTCACCGCACGCGCGATGTCGAAGTAGGCCGTCCCGGGCAGGTCCGGGTGGATGCCGCCCTGCATGCACACCTCGACCGCGCCCACGTCCCAGGCCTGCGCGGCCCGGTCGGCGACCTGGTCGAGGGAGAGGGTGTAGGCGTCGGCGTCCGTGCGGCGCTGCGCGAAGGCGCAGAAACGGCAGCCGGTGTAGCAGACGTTGGTGAAGTTGATGTTCCGCGTGACGATGTAGGTGACCTCGTCGCCCACCACCGACCTACGGAGGTCGTCGGCGATGCGGCACAGGGCGTCGAGCGCCGGCCCGTCCGCGTGCAGCAGCGCCAGTGCCTGCGCGTCCGTCAGCTTCGTCGGATCGTCGGCGGCCTGCGCGAGGGCGCCCCGTACGTCGGTGTCGATGCGCTCCGCCACCATCCCGGGCGCGGCCGCCTCCCGCAGCGCCTCCCAGTCCCCGTACACGTCGTCGAAGTCGTCGCGGCGGTCGCCGGTGCGGCCCTCGGTGTCGATGGTGGCGTGCAGGTCGGTGCGCCCGTACGCCGTGAAGCCCTCGTCTGGCTCCTGCCACGGCCGGCCCTCGACCACGGCGCTCTCGTCGGCCAGCCCGGTCTCGGCGTCGGCAAGCGCCCGTACGTGCGGCAGCAGCCGGGGGTCCAGCCACGGCTCGCCGCGCTGCAGGAACTCCGGGTAGATGGTGAGGCGTTCGCGCAGCTCGAAGCCGGCGGCGGCGGTCCGCTCGGCCAGCTCCTCGATGTGCGGCCAGGGACGCTCCGGGTTGACGTGGTCGGGGGTCAGCGGGGAGACCCCGCCCCAGTCGTCGATGCCCGCGCCGATGAGCAGCGCGTACTCGGCGTCCACCAGGTTCGGCGGGGCCTGGAGGCGGGCGCTGGGGCCCAGGATGTGCCGGGCGACGGCGATGGCGGCGGCCAGCTCCTCCAGCTCCGCGTCCGGCATGCCGCGCATGGCGGTGTCCGGCTTGGCGCGGAAGTTCTGGACGATGACCTCCTGGATGCCGTGGTAGCTGCGCTGGATCCGGCGGAGCTCGAAGAAGGCCTCGGCGCGCTCCTCGTAGGACTCGCCGATGCCGATGAGGACACCGGTGGTGAAGGGGACGTTGGAGCGCCCCGCGTCCTCCAGCACCCGCAGCCGGACGGCCGGGTCCTTGTCGGGGGAGCCGTGGTGGGGGCCGCCCGGCTCGGACCACAGACGGGTGGCGGTGGTCTCCAGCATCATGCCCATGCTCGGAGCGACCGGCTTGAGCCGCTGGAGGTCGGACCAGGACAGGACGCCGGGGTTCAGGTGCGGCAGCAGGCCGGTCTCCTCCAGGACCCGGATCGCCATGGCGCGCACGTAGGCGAGGGTGTCGTCGTAGCCGTGCGCGTCGAGCCACTCGCGGGCCTCGGGCCAGCGGTCCTCGGGGCGGTCGCCCAGGGTGAAGAGGGCCTCCTTGCAGCCCATCGCCGCGCCCTGGCGGGCGATGTCGAGGACCTCGTCGGGGGACAGGTACATCCCGTGGCCGCTCTTGCGGAGCTTTCCGGGGACGGTGACGAAGGTGCAGTAGTGGCACCGGTCGCGACAGAGACGGGTGAGGGGGATGAAGACCTTGCGGGAGTAGGTGATGACACCGGGCCGCCCGGCGGCGGCGAGCCCGGCGTCCCTCACCCGTGCGGCGGAGGCGGCGAGGTCCTTCAGGTTCTCGCCGCGCGCCTGGAGGAGTACGGCCGCCTCGGTCGCGTCGAGCGCGACGCCGTCGCGGGCCCGCCGGAGCGCGCGGCGCATCGCGTTTTCGGTCGGAGCGTCACTCGGAGTGGTCATGGGCCGAGCATACGATCCGGTGATCCGGGGGTGGAGTGGGTCACCGCATCAGCTCACCGGCGTTGACCAGCAGAGACTGGCCGGTTACCGCCCGAGCCCGGTCGGAGGCGAGGAAGGCGACGGAGTCGGCGACGTCCCCGTCGGTGGCCAGATCGGGCAGCGCCATCCGCTGGGTGAGGCGGGCGTGCACCTCGGCCTCGGGGACGTTCTCGGTGTGGGCGGTGAAGGTGACGAAGGCCTGCACGGGCGGCCCCCACATCCAGCCGGGCAGCACGGTGTTGACGCGGATCCGGTGCGGGCCGAGCTCGCGGGCCATGGAGTACATGGCCGAGGTCAGGGCCCCCTTGGAGGCGGCGTAGGCGGCTTGCTGCACCTCGTTGGGCGCGGCGACCGCCGACTGCGTTCCGATGATCACCACGGAGCCGCCGCGCTCCTTGAGCGCGGGCACACAGGCCCGGGTCATCTTCAGCGTCCCCAGCAGGTTGACGTCGACGATCTGCTGCCAGGTGCCGAAGTCGGCGTCCTGGAGGCCCCCGAAGTACGAGTCCCAGGCGGCGACGTGCACGACGGCGTCGATCCGGCCGAAGCGCGTGAGCGCGAGCTCGGCGAGGGCCGCGCACTGGGCCTCGTCGGTGATGTCGGTGGCCCGGTAGGCGGTGTGGGCACCGTCGGGGTCGATCTCGGCGGCGGATTTGGCGAGATTCGCCTCGGTCCGCGCCCCGAGCACGGCGTTCCCACCGTCGCGCACGACGGTGGCGGCCACCTGATGCCCGAGCCCGGCCCCGACCCCGGAGACGACGACGGTCTTCCCTTGCAGCAGCATGACGGACCTCCGGGCGCGGTTGATCTGACGGTGCGTCAGGCTACGGCGCGGGCGCGGCGGTGTGAAGGGGCAGGGACCCGGTGAGTGGCGGAGGCCGCCAGGCGACCGCCGGGGCGGGTGCGGCGCTCTCGTCAGTTCCCGGTGCCGCCGATCCGCGCGAGCGTCTCGTCGGTCGGCGAACCTCTCCGGCCGCACCTCACCGCACCTCACCTCGTCCGGGGCGCCTTGGCGGTCAGTTGCGGTCGGCGAGCAGCGCCCGCACGCGCGCGTTGCCGTCGCGGTGCAGGTGATCGGCCAGCACCTGCCCGGCCGGCCCCTTGGCCCGGTGCGCCGCGGCGACGGCGAAGGCCATGGCGCGATCCGACGGGGCGGCCCGCAGGATCCGCAGGACGAGTTCCACGGCGAGATCCTCGTCCACGAGGACGACCGAGTTGGCGAGTTCGACGAGTTGGGTCGACAACTCGAACCGGTATCGAACCCCGGCCGTGATGGACCCGAGCCCTCGGCCGATGACGTCACGGATGTCAGGAAGGCAGGCCCGCACCGCGGCTTCGTCCAGATGGTCCCCGAGCCTCTCCTCGAAGTACTCGCGGTCGGCTATCCGTATCAGCGACCGGAAGGTCTCCACCAGGAGCGCGGAGGACCCCTTCTCCTCGGCCGGCTCCCGACTGTCCGCCGCGGCCACCGAGAACTGCCCGTAGCTCCTGTCCACGGAGAACTTGCGGTCGATGAGGAGGTTGTACCAAGGCGTGGCCCGTGGGTCCAAGGTCGCCTCCCGGACGGCCTGGTACCCCACCGGCTCCCCCCAGGCGACGAGGGTCAGGCAGGCCAGGTACCTCTCGTGGTCCGCCGCCGTCGGATCACCGAGCAGGGAGACGAGCCCGGGCACGCGCTCCCGATGCTCGGCATGTTCGTAGCCGCCGTAGATGACGTCATCTATGTCATCGGTCGGCTGCCCTTCGAAGTCCGTCCCGAGCAACTCCTCGAACCGCGTCACGCCCCGTGCCCCCATCCTGTTGCCCTGAACTCGCTCAGAGCGGCCTCGTAATCGTCTCGGACGCCATCATGAGCGGGCAGCGCTTCCAGGGTGTCATCGGCCAGTTCCTCCGCGGCGCGGAGCACGGTGGCAGCCAGTGCGGCGCGGCTGACCACTGCCAACTTTCCTGATGTCGATGTCACGCTGATTCCCGCCTTCGTCGACCTGAAGGTCAATCGGAAGGAGCTGTCGACGCCCACGCAGGACGCGGTAGTGCTTCGCCCCTGCATGAGGCCGCGCAGGGAATCGAGGAGCAGGACGACGGAGAGATGGATCACCATCCCCTGATCGGGCACGTGCCCCACGGATGTCGCCTTGCCGGACTCCCCACTCCAGAGCATGTCTCCGAGATCGAAACCGCTGGGATCCGCCTGGTCGGGTCGGAGGGTGAACTTCACGATCACGACTCGCGGCTTCCCTCCTGAGAGGGATCGGTCAGGAATGCGCGGTCGCGCAGTACGCGGGCGATGTCGGCGTCCGTCGTGAGTGCGCTCAGCCGGGGAGGGGTCCGCGAGTCGTCCGGCACGACGGCGTGGAGGCGGTCTCCGACCTATGGAGGGGGTACGTCCGACGACCACCGGGACGGATGCTTGACCTGGTCGACGAACCCGGCGATGCCCTCGGCGTCGACCTGCGATCCGGCGGCGGATTCGCCCGGATCGGCTGCGCCGGCGTGTCCCGTCCCTGCGCCGAGGAGTCGGGGGCTCAGCATGGAAGGTCGTCACAGAACGGAACCATGCCGGGCCCCCAGTCGAAGCGGAACTTCCGGTGTGACCGGTCGAAGCTGACCGAGATTCCGCAGGGGGGCGTGTTCAGACGTTGGTGCACCCACCCGTCGATCGCCAGGGCTGCCACCTCCGACTGGTAGTCGGCACCCGGGTAGGTGAAGGAATCGACGACGACGAGGAGGTGTCCTCCACCGTTGAGTGAAAGCTCTGCAGAGTGGAGTGAAAGTCCGAACGACAGCCATGCGGCGTCCTTCCAGTAGATGTGGCCTGCTGGAAGGCGCAAGTGCAGGAGCTGGTCTATCCGGATGGCTCTCGACGGTGTGGACCCGGATTCTTCCGTGTGTGCCGAAAGATCGGCGGCGAGGCCGATTCCGCCCTTCATGTACCTGTACTTGTACTGCATCCCACTCCTCGGAATCGTCCTCGGCGCCCAGCACCGTGTGGAATTCATGATCCGGGCAGCCTTCCGGCGCGGACCCCGAGGGATCGGACCAGGTGTGGGGGTTCGAGACGTACATGGCCGGGTTGGGGGCCGGGGTGATGGTCCTGTGCGGGTTCGCGTTCGCGTCGACGGCCGATCCGCTTCGGGAGATGATCGGAGATGACCCCGCGGTACGAGGCGAGGACGTGAGGGCATGGCACTCCCGGATTCTTCCGGCCCGCCCCGGCGGGCTCGGCTGTGGGCCCTGCTGGCGTTGGGCTGCGCCGTGCTCGCGGCCGTGACGTTGGTGGCCGAGGGCATCGTCGGGGGGCTGCTCGTCCTCGTCGTCGGGATCGCCGGGGCGGCGCTCACGGCCATGGGGACCTGGTGGGTGGTGTCCCACCGCGGGGCCGTCCGGCTGGTCGGCGCCCTGCTGGCGGTGGGCGCGCCCGTGGCCATCCTGCTCATCTACGCCCAGGCCGATCTGTGGCCCACGGCGCTGCTCGCCATCGCGCTGTGGGCGGCCGCCGTGGCCTGTGCGCGGACCGCGCTGCGCGCCGCGCGCCGGCCCGACGGGATGCGTGCCGTGGTACGGGCCGACGCCCCCCGGAGCCCGGTGCTGATCATGAATCCGAAGTCCGGCGGCGGGAAGGTCGGCCGCTTCGGCCTCGTCGAGAAGGGCGAGGCGCTCGGCGCCCGGGTGGTGCTGCTGGATCCGGAGGTCGTCACGGACGTCGCCGCCCTCGCCCGGCAGGCGGTGGCCGACGGGGCGGACCTGCTCGGGGTGGCCGGCGGCGACGGCACCCAGGCCCGGGTGGCCGAGGTGGCCGCCGAGTACGACCTGCCCTTCCTCGTGATCTCCGCCGGCACCCGGAACCACTTCGCCATGGACCTCGGGCTGGACCGCGAGGACCCGGCCCGGTGCCTGGACGCGCTGACCGACGGGGAGGAGCTCAGGGTCGACCTGGGGGTCGTGGGCGGCCACGCCTTCGTCAACACGGCCTCGTTCGGCGTCTACGCGGAGATCGTGCAGCGACCGGAGTACCGGGACGCCAAGGCGGACTCGGCCCTGGCCGCACTGCCCGACCTCCTCCTCGGGTACGCCGGCACCACCCTCGACGCGGTGACCGACGAGGAACGGCTGGAGGCCCAACAGGCACTGCTGGTCAGCAACAACCCCTACACGTCCTCCGAACCGATGGGCGCCCGCAGGGCCCGCCTCGACCGCGGGGAGCTGGGCGTCCTCGGCATCCGGGTGAACAACGCGGCCCAGGCGGCCGACGTCGCGCTGCGCGGAGCCAGGGCGGCGGGCCTCCACGTGCTCACCTCCCGCCAGGTCGTCATCGCATCGGCCGCGGAACGCATCGCCGTCGCCGTGGACGGCGAGGCGCTGACCATGCCCACACCCGTGACCTGCTCCGTCCGCCCCGGCGCACTGCGCGTACTGGTGCCCAGGGTCCGCCCCGGAGCCCCGGCGGCCGCCCCGCCCATGCAGTGGAGCGAGGTCCTGGCCCTGGCCTTCGACCGGCCCGGGGCCGGCGCGGCCGGCTGAAGTCCGGGATGCCTGCCCGGGAGCCTGCCCGGGATGCCCGACCTCCGGGGCGGCCTCACAATGGGCCTTACCCGGTGCTCGTAGCGGGCGGATTGGAGACATCCGTGAAGGACCTCAAGTTCGAGCAGAAGAGTTCTCTTTCCCGCCTCGAGGCCGCCGATCAGCTCTCGGCGCTCGCGGAGGCGCTGCGCCACGGCGGCAACGCCGAACTGGAGCTCGGCCCCGGGAAGATGAGCCTGCGCGTCCCCGACGAGCTCCGAACCGAGATCGAGGTCGAGGTCGGGGACGGGGAGATCGAGATGGAGATCGAACTCAAGTGGCCCACCAGGCAGGCCGGGGCCGCGTGACAGTGCCTTCGGACGGCCCGGAGTCGGCTCCGGACGGCCCGGAGACGGTCCCGGACGGCCCGGAGACGGTCCCGGAGACCGTCCCGGAGCGGGAGGCCGGGCGCGGCGACTACAGCGGCGCCGTCTACGGTTCCCTGCTCGCCGCCTCCGTCGTGGTCGGGGCCGGGACGCTCGGCAAGTTCCCGCGGCTGGAACTCGTCGCGCTGCTCCTCGGCACCGGCGTGGTGTTCTGGGCCGCGCACGTCTTCGCCAGCCTCTTCGGGGCCCGCATGGCGCACCACCTGAGCTGGCACGTGATCCGCAGTACGGCCAAGGAGGAGCGCCCGATCATCAAGGCGGCCGTCCCACCGGCCGTCGCCGCGGGCGTCGCCCCGTGGCTCGGCCTGGGGCCCCAAGGCATCGCCTGGCTGGCGCTCGCGGTCGCCCTGATCGGCCAGGTCGGCTGGGCCACCGTGGCCGCCAGCCGCGCCGGCGCCTCGCGCCGGATGATGCTGCTGGCCGGCGCGATCAACCTTTGCCTCGGGCTGCTCATCGTGCTGCTCAAGGTCGCCCTCCAGCACTGAAGGGCGACCTCGAGCCTTGCGCTACTTTCCTCCGTACTCCGCCAGCGCCGCGCACAGCCGGCCGACGCCCTCGGTGATCTCGGTCGGCGTGTGCGTCGTGAAGGAGAGGCGCAGGGTGCGGGGATCCGGGGCGGCGGCGTAGAAGGGGGCGCCCGGGACGAAGGCGACGCCGTGCGTGACGGCTGTCCTGAGCAGGTCCGTCGCGTCGTGGTCCGCCGGCAGGCGGGCCCAGAGGAACATGCCGCCCGCGGGCAGGTTCCACGCGCAGTCGCCCGGCAGGCTCCGGGCCAGGGCGCCGTGCAGGGCGTCGCGGCGCTCCCGGTAGGCCGTCCGGACCGCGGCTATGTGCGCGTCGAGGTCGACGGCCGCGAGGTAGTGCGCCGCGGCCAGCTGGTCGACGGTGGAGGTGTGGAGGTCCGCCGCCTGCTTGGCGACCACCGCGGCCCGCCGCAGCGCCGCCGGGGCCCGGAGCCAGCCGAGGCGCAGCCCGGGGGCCATGACCTTCGAGAAGCTGCCGAGCAGGGCCGTACGGTCCTCCGCCCCCGGGTGCGCGGCGAGCCACGGGACGTCGCGGCCCTCGTAGCGCAGTTCCCCGTACGGGTCGTCCTCCACCAGCCACAGCCCCAGCCGGGCCGCGGTCTGCGCGACCGCCGCGCGGCGGTCGCGCGGGAGGGTGCGTCCCGTCGGGTTCTGGAAGGTCGGGACGGTGTACAGCAGCTTCGGCCGCTCGCGCGCGACGACGTCCGCCAGTGCGTCCGGGAGGATGCCCTCCGCGTCGCAGGGCACGGTCACCACCCGGGCCCCCGCCAGGCGGAAGCACTGGAGGGCCGCGAGGTAGGTGGGGTTCTCGACCAGCACCACGTCGCCGGGTTCGACGAGGGTGGCGGTGATGAGCGTCAGGGCCTGCTGGGAGCCCGAGGTGATCAGCACGTCGTCCGGGCCGGTCGGCAGCCCGCGCGCGGTCGCCCGGACGGCGACCGCCTCGCGGAGCTCGGGTGCGCCCTCGGTGGTCGAGTACTGGAGCGCGCGCCGCGCGGACCCCGCGAAGGCGGCGTCGTACGCGGCCCGCAGGCCCTCGGTGTCGAACAGTTCGGGCGCGGGGAGGCCGCCGGCGAGGGAGATGATCCCGGGGCGTTCGGTGAGCGCGAGGATCTCGCGTACGGGGGACCCCGCCACGGAGGCGGCGCGGGCGGCGAACGCGGGCCGGGGCGCGGTGGCGGTGGCGGGGGAGGGCGCGGCGGCGGAGGCGGGCACGGCGGCAGGCACGGGCAGCTCCTTCAGGAGGCGGGTGCGCGCATCGTAACGATGGACAGTTGTAGACAGCATGTATGTATCAGGGGGCGGACCGGCCGCCGAGGACCCCCGACCCCTCCCCATCTGACGCCGCATCAGCTAGACCGTTCCCATGACGACAGGAGAGCAGGACCCGCAGCAGGACACCCGCGTCGAGGACTACGCCGAACTCGCGGCCGTCGGCCCCTACGGCGTCCACCCCGGCCATGCGCTGATCACCATGGTGGAACCGCACCCGGGCCACGAGTACGCGTACAACCGCTGGTACGAGGACGACCACTACTACGCCGGCGCCATGGCCATGCCCTGGATGTACGCGGGCCGCCGCTGGGTGGCCACCCGCGAACTGCAGGAGCTGCGCTACCCGGAGAAGTCGGCCGTCGCCCAGCCCGTCACCGCGGGCTGCTACATATCGACGTACTGGGTCACCCAGGGCCGCTACGACGAGCACATGAAGTGGACCGTCGGCATCAACAAACGCCTCAACCGCGACGGGCGGGTCCACCAGGACCGCACCCACGTCTTCACGTCCTTCCAGGACCACGCGGCCACCGTCTACCGCGACGGCGCCGCGGGCCCGCGGGACTTCCACGCCCTGGACCACCCGTACGAGGGTCTCGTCGTCCAGGTCGTCGACGCCGACGGGCCGGAGCGGCGGGCCGAGTTGCTGGAGTGGCTGCGCTCGCGCGCCCTGCCGAAGCGGCTGCACGGCGGTCCGGCCGCGATGGTGACGGTCTTCCGTCCCACCCCGCTGCCGGGTGACCGGATGACGTACGTCAAGCAGGTGGAGGGCGTCGACACCCGCCTCACGCTGCTGTGGTTCCTCCAGCAGGACCCCCGCACCTGCTGGGACCGTTTCCAGGGGCTGGACGCGGAGGTCGCGGAGGCGGGGTTGGGGCGGGTGGAGCTGGTGGCGCCGTTCATCCCGACGGTGCCGGGGACCGACCGGTACGTCGATCAGCTGCGCTGAGGGAGCCGTCGCGGCCCGGGGCATGGCCGAGCCCCCTCGGCCAAGACGGCGGGTCGGTCGAGAGGGCTCCAGTCAGTGACGCGGATGCTGCGTGTGGTGCAGGTGTTGCGGTTGATGCATGTGGTGCGTGTGGTGGAACAGCCGGGCCCGCTGGTGTCGAACGCGGGGACCGAACGATGGGGACGGCGAGAACGGTTGGGACGCGCCGTGATGTTCAGGCGAGGCGTCCCAGCCGGCCTTCGGTGACGCCGGTGACGAACGAGGTCCAGGAGTCGGGCGCGAAGGTGAGGGACGGTCCGTCCTGCGCCTTCGAGTCGCGGACGGCGATGGCCTCCATGACAGGAGACTTGACCTCGACGCAGGCGCCGTTGGCGGAGTAGGAGGACTTGATCCAGTTGGCCGTGGCGCCCTGACGAATAGCCATGTTTCTCTCCGGTGAGCGAGTAGTTCCGGTAGTGCCGGTGTCCTGTCGGCCAATTTCCCGACCGACCTGATCGACGCTACCGGCAGCTCCTGACGGGTGAAGGGACCATTCACCCGACCGGGTGGCATATTCCATTCAAGCCTTTGTGGCTGGGGAGTGACGGTGTACGGTACCGACCCGCTTGCCACGCGCACGGTGGATCTCGGTCGTATCCCGTCCCTATGCGCCCTTGTCGGCATATTGGTCGATGATCCCCGAGATGAAGTCCCGGGTCTGGTCGACATTGAGCGCCTGCGCACGCAGGTGCTCGTACATCACGCTGTACTTCTGGACGTCGTTGGCCTTCTCCAGGTACAGGTCGCTCGTCACGCCCTCGATGTAGACGACGGTCGAGTCGGACGCGTCCGGGAACTCCAGGATCGCGTACTGGCCGTTCACGCCGGGGTGCGCGCCCAGCTCGAAGGGCATCACCTGCACCGTGACGTGCGGCTGCTCCGACTGCTCTATCAAGTATTCGAGCTGCCGGATCATCAGCTGGGCATCGCCCACGCGCCGGCGCAGTGCGGCCTCGTCGATCACCGCCCACAGGCGCAGCGGACCGAGGTCCGGGTTGTTGTTCTCCGTCTCGGAGAGCCGCTTCTGGCGGTGCATCCGGACCTGGACGCGCTTGTCGACGTCGGCCGGGGCGGTCTCCGGCCACGCGCCGCGGACGAGGGACTGGGCGTACTCCGTCGTCTGGAGCAGCCCCGGGATCACCAGGGGCTCGTACGTGCGCAGGCTGGCGGCGTCCGTCTCCAGGCCGATGTAGACGCTGTACGGGATGTCACCGAAGGCGTGCCACCAGCCCTGCTGGCGGGAGTCCTTGGCCATCTGCATGAGCGAGTCGATGAGGCGGCGGTCCTCGACCTCGTAGACGTCGCACAGGTCGCGGACATCGCGCTGGCTGATGGAGCGGCGGCCGTTCTCCAGGCGGCTGATCTTCGACTGGGAGACGAGGAGGCGCTCGGCGACCTGTTCGGCCGTCATGCCCTTGTCCTCGCGGAGCTTGCGCAACTCCATGCCCAGTCGGCGGCGTCGGACGGTGGGATTGACATTGGACGCCACGTGAACGGCACCTCCGCCTTCTTCTGTCGTTGCAGCTGTCTCTCTGCGTATCTGGTCTTGAGCAGACTGCCACCGAAGCGGGCGGCGCCGCTGGGGAACGCCGGGAAACACAGACGCGCGGGGTGGCGGGGTCGGCGAACCGGCCCCGCCACCCCGCGCGCTGGCGGCTCCCGAACCGACCGGGTCCTCGCGGACGTCGGTCTGGGCGGTGGCGTTGCGATGGTGGTGCGATGAAGCGGGTGATCGGGTGGAACGGGGTGGATCAGTGCGCGGCCGCGCGGGCCATCGCGCCCGTCCGGCGCGGCTGCAGCGGAACGCTGCTCGCCGTGGCCCGGGCCGGCGGTGCGGGTGCGCGGTCACGGCGTGGCTGTGCGGCCACACCGTTCTGGACGTCCATCACGGCATGCGCCACGAGTCCGCCCATCGGGTCGTGCCGGATCAGGTCCCGCAGTCGGGACCTGGACGACCGCCCCTCGTTGCCGGGGTACAGGTGCTTGCCGAGTCCGACCGCGTGGGCCAGTGCGGCGAGCGCCGCGGTCCGCGGGTCCGGCGGTACGCCGGTGCGGATCGCACTGTCGAGCCGGGCTCGGATCTCCCGGCTGATCTCCGTGTCCGTCGCCTGGTAGCGAGTCGTCGGAAGCACTCCGCACATCTGTCCCGCGACGGCATGGACCATGCCGCAACGCTCCAGATGAGCGAGGTAAATCTGGCGGAGCCCCAGCCGGGGTCCACCGATCCAGTGGACGGCCCGTACCGGGCTGCCGCGCCTGCGCAGCAGTTCCAGTGCGGAGTCCAGAGTCGGATCTCCTGTCGGCCGTGGCATCACCACGGCGATACGATCCCCATCAGGGGCTATCCGTCCTGCCAGAGCCAGCTCCACTAGCTGTGCCCCGGCCAGGCCGAGGTCGAGCGACTGCGGCTGCGCCGTGGTACCCGTGGCCGGGTCCAAGGCGAGCAGCAGAAGCTCCTCCGGAATTGTTCTGCGGCTCCTGCCCATCCATGCCTCCCCGCGTGGATGAGTGACAGGGTGACGCCTCTCACATTCATCTGTCGAGAGCGCGTGGCCGCTTTGTGGGGGAACCCGCAGCTATGTCGTTCTCGTCTCGCACGGGGGCGATGCTCCCGAGACGGGACACTGTTAGACATTCGGACAGCCGGACGTGGCGGCGATGGAGGAGGAACGGTGGCGGGCGAGTCCCCCGACAAGTCGGTAGATGAAGGAGCGCCGGGGGCGGCGGAGTCGTCCGCGGAGCGTGATCCGAGGCTGTCGGTGTTCCGGCCGCGGGATCCCGAGAGCGGCGGGGCCGCGGCTGCTGCCGGTGCCGGTGCCGGTGTCGATGTCCAGACCGACGTCGAAGCCGAAGCCGACGTCGAAGCCGACGTCGAAGCCGAAGCCGAGTCCGAGGCCGGCGCCGACTCCGACTCCGACGTCGAAGCCGAAGTCGAGTCCGAGGCCGACTCTGCATCCGACTCCGACTCCGACTCCGAAGTCGAGTCCGAGGCCGGCGCCGACTCCGCATCCGACTCCGAAGCCGGAGCCGAATCCGGAACCGGCGAGCGGGACCCGCTGCGGGACGCGGTGGCGGCGTGGGTCGCCTCCGCCGACGACACCGATGCCGCCGATTCCGACGACGACGCAGCAGCGGGCGAAGCCGAGGATTCCGCTTCAGCGGACGACACGGCGGGCGCGGCCGAGCCCGAGGCCGACGGGTCCGGTGCGCCGGATGCCCGTACCGAAGCGGCCGACTCCGACGCCGGCGCCGACTCCGCCTCCGCCGTCGAAGCCGAAGTCGAGTCCGAGGCCGGCTCTGCATCCGACTCCGACTCCGACTCCGAAGTCGAGTCCGAGGCCGGCGCCCCCGACTCCGCCTCCGATTCAGATTCCGTTTCGGGATCCTCCGATGCCCCGGCTCCGGTCGTCGAGGCGAAGCCCGCGGCCGAGAAGCCGAAGGCGGAGGAGCCCGCGGACAGCGAGCGCACCGCTGTGTTCAGGGCATTCACGCCCGCCAAGGCCAAGCCCGCAGCCGAGAAGCCGAAGGCCGAAGAGGCCGATCAGGCTGCGGACAGTGAGCGCACTGCCGTGTTCCGCGCCTTCAAGTCGGATTCCGTTTCGACTCCCGCCGCGGAGCGACCCACGCCCGCGGCCGAGAAGCCGAAGGCCGATGAGCCGGCGGACAGCGAGCGCACCGCCGTGTTCCGCGCCGTGAAGCCCGGTTCCGCTTCGGCTCCCGCCGCGGAGGCGAAGCCGGCCGCCGCGGCCGAGAAGCCCGTGGACAGCGAGCGCACCGCGGTCTTCCGCGTCCCGAAGGTGGACGCGGCCGAGGCGGAGGCCCCGAAGCAGGCCCCCGCCAAGCCGCTGACCCTGGCCAAGCCGAACGAGGCCCGGGCCGTCGCCAAGCCCGCCGAGCCCAAGCCCGCCGAGCCCAAGCCCGCCGAGCCCAAGCCGACCGCCGCCAAGCCGACCGAGGCCAAGCCGACCGCCGCCAAGCCGACCGCCGCCAAGCCGACCGCCGCCAAGCCGACCGAGGCCAAGCCCGCCGCCGAGGCGCCCAAGGGCAGCACCTTCGTACCGCTGCGTCCGGAGGGCATCGCGCCGACGCCCGCGGCCGGGCAGCGGCCGAAGGCTCCGGTTCCGCCGGCCACCGCGCGGTTCGACCACTCCGAGCGGACCACGCAGCAGCCACTGCCGCCCAAGCCGCCGCTCGACATGCTGGCGGACCTCACGAACAACCCGCCCCCGCCGCCGAGCCCGATGCGCACCGCCGTCCGGCGGGTCAAGATCTACGCGCCGCTCGTCGTGCTGCTGGCGGTCATCCTGGCCGTCGTGCAGCTGGTGCGCCCGTTGCCCGAGCCGACGCTCGTCATGACGGCGAAGTCCTCGTACACCTTCGAGGGCGCCAATCCCCAGCTGCCGTGGCCCACCGAGGGCCAGGCGTACATGGCGGCCGCCGGTCTCGGCACGCTCGGGCAGTCCGGCGAGCAGAAGCCGGTGCCGATCGCGAGCGTCACCAAGTCGATGACGGCGTACATCATCCTGCGCGACCACCCCATCAAGAAGGGTGAACAGGGCGCGATGATCGACATCGACAAGACGGCCGAGACCGAGGGCAAGAAGAACAACTCGACCGACAACGAGTCCACCCTCGACACGGTCACGGAGGGCGACAAGATCACGGAGTACGACGCGATCGCCGCCCTCATGATCCCGTCGGCCAACAACATCGCGCGGCTGCTCGCGCGCTGGGACTCCGGTTCCCAGGAGGCGTTCGTCAAGAAGATGAACGACACCGCCAAGGAACTCGGCATGACCAACACCACGTACACGGACCCCTCGGGCCTGGACGCGACCACGGTCAGCACCGCCGAGGACCAGGTCAAGCTGGGTCTGAAGCTCGTCGAGATCGAGACGCTGCTCGACATCACCAAGAAGCCCAACTGGGTCGACCCGTACGGCAAGAGCTGGCGGAACTGGAACGGACTGACCGGACCCTCCGGCGCGCTCGGCATCAAGACCGGTACGACGACCAAGGCGGGCGGAAACCTCCTCTTCGCCGCGCAGAAGAAGGTCGGCAACACCAACCAGCTGATCGTCGGAGCCGTCCTCGGCCAGCACAAGCCGTCGATCATCGACACCGTGCTCGCCGCGAGCAAGCAGCTGATGGTCGCCACGCAGAAGGCCCTCGACGGCGCGACCGTCGTGAAGAAGGGCGAGGTCGTGGGCTACGTCGACGACGGTCTCGGCGGCCGCACGCCGGTCGTGGCCACCGCCGACGTGCAGGCGGTCGGCTGGTCCGGGCTGACCGTCAAGGTCAAGCTCGCGGACGGCGGCGGCAAGCTGCCGCAGACCGCGACGGCCGGCACCGAGGTCGGCCTGCTGACCGTCGGCGAGGGCGCCAGCCAGGTCAAGGTGCCGGTGGCCCTGAAGACCGACCTGGCCGCGCCGGGTATCGGCAGCAAGCTGACGCGCGTCGGCTGACCTCCGGTGAGAACGTGGATCCGGCGCCCCGGGCAACCCCGGGGCGCCGGGCCGCGTCTTGGCCCCCGGGAAGTTCGTGACTCATGGGTTGGGGAGTGCGGCAGTGACCACCGCTGAGCAGCAGGGCCGGCGCCCGGAGGCCATCCCGACGGCCGACGTGCCCGAGGCGCCCGCCGCGGGCGCCGGGTCGGCCGTACTCTCCGCGCCCGCACCAGGAACGGCGCCCGCGCCCGAAGGCATACGGTCGCCCCGCGGTCCGCTCGGGGTCGTGCTCGACGCGGCCCGGCGCCACCCGGTGGTCGTCGCCACCGTCCTCGCCGGGCTGCTGCACGTCGTCTGGTTCTTCTGCTTCGCCAACAGCGGCGGCGACCTGGCCGCGCAGGACGCCTGGGCCGAGTTCGTCGGCCGCCATCCCGACTCGGCGTACAACCTCGCCTGGTACGGCGGCATGCACCCCGTCTCGTACAGCGTGGTCTCGCCGTACCTCATGCACATGCTCGGCGTCCGGACCACGATGATGATCGCCGGCACCGTCTCGGCCGGGCTGCTCGCGCTGATCCTGACCCGCTGCCGCGGGGCCGTGCGCGAGCCCCTGTGGCCCGCGCTCGCCGGTGTCTACGGGCTGCTCTGCAACGCCCTCTCGGGCCGCGTCACCTTCGGCCTCGGCGTGATGTTCGCGCTCGGCGCCGTCGCCGCCGTCTTCTGCTGGCCCCGCAAATGGGCCGAGCGGCGCTGGGCCAAGGCCGCGGTGGCGGCCCCGCTGGCCGGCCTCGCGACCGCCGCCAGCCCCGTCGCCGGGCTCTTCCTCGGGGTGATCGCGGCCGCGCTGTTCCTGAGCGGGCGGCGCCCGGGCGCGTACGCGCTGGGGCTGGCCCCGGTGGCCGTGGTGGGGTTGTCGGCGTGGCTGTTCCCGTTCTCGGGGACGCAGCCGATGAAGATCGGCTCGGCGGGGCTGCCGTTCGTGTTCGGGCTGCTGATCGTGTTCCTCGTACCGAGGCGGTGGAAGACCGTCCGGATCGCCTCGGCCGTCTACGCCCTCGGGGTCTTCCTCACCTGGGCGATCGACTCCCAGGTCGGCTCGAACGTCACCCGCATGGTGATGCTGTTCGGCGGGGTCGCGCTGCTCGCCGCCCTCCCGTACGCGCTGCCGCGCTCGCGGCGCTGGTACGCGGTGCTGCTGGCCTTCGTCGGGCTGAACGCCTGGATCACCACCAACAGCGTCACCGACATCGTCCGCACCACCCCGCTGGCCGCCTGGAGCCGGGAGCTGGCCCCGCTCGTCGACCAGCTGCAGAAGGCGGGCGCAGACCGGGGCCGGGTCGAGGTGGTGCCGGTCAGCAGCCACCGGGAGTCCTCCGCCTTCCCCTCGTACGTGAACCTCGCGCGCGGCTGGAACCGGCAGGCGGACCTGGAGCGCAACCCGCTCTTCTACGACGACACCCTCAGCGCCGACAGCTACCGGGCCTGGCTGGAGCGCTGGGCCGTGCACTACGTGGTGCTGCCCGCCGACAAACCCGACTCGGGCGGGGAGGACGAGGCGAAGCTGGTGCGCGCGGGGCTCCCGTACCTCCAGCAGGTGTGGGGCGACGCGAACTGGCAGCTCTTCAAGGTCGACGGCCCCACCGACCTGGTGGCAGGGCCGGCGACCGTGGTGCGGGCGAGCGCCGACCAGCTGGTCGTCGACGTGAAGCAGCCCGGACGGGTGCTCGTGCGGATCCCGCACTCGCCGTGGCTGGGGCTGGTGGACGCGGCGGGCAAGCCCGTACCGCCGCCGCAGGAGACCTTCGCCTCCAAGGCGCGGGGCGGGAGCGGGGACGGCGGCGCGCTGCGCAAGCAGTACGCGAACACGGCGGGATGCCTCTTCAAGGCCGCTCCGGACGACACCGGGGACGTGTGGACGGAGCTGCTGGCGCCGGCGCCGGGGGAGTACCGGGTGGCGGCGAAGTACCAGCTGCCGCGGGGGACGCCCTGCCCGGAGGACCTGGTGCACCAGACGCTGGGCCAGCCGAAGCGTCCGGCTCCGCCGCGTCCTTGATCGGGTCCGTGATCGACGCTCTTGATCGGCATTCTTTACCCGCCGGTCCAGGTGCGTTGGTCCGTATATGTGCATACGATCCCAGTAGTCCGATTGGGTGCTTCCCGAAGGAGTTGACGACGGGATGAACAAAGAGCAGAAGCGGGATGTCCGGGCGGCCATCGCGAAAGCGCAGGAGCAGGCGCAACCGCCGCGCGCTCCGGGACACGGCTTCAGCGGTCCGGTACGGAGCAAGGTCAAGGGCGGCCTGCACACGAAGGCCGCGCTCAAGCGGGCCGGGACTCCGCAGGGCGACCGTATCGGCGAACGCAGCAGTGGCCTGAGCTGACCGTGATGGCACAGCCCTTCCGGCCCACGCCGGAAGGGCTTCGTGCACTCCGTCGCTATCCGGCCTGAGCCGGTGCGATCCGGCCGGATCCCGCCGGTCACCCGCCGGGGCTCGCGCATTACCGTGACGTGACCATGAACGACACGCAGCGCGACGAGCGGCTGCGGCCGCGCTCGCGGCTGCCTGCCTGGACCTCCACCCTGACCTGGAAGGCCACGGTCTTCATCACCCTCATGTGCTGCGGGCTCGCGGCACTGCTGGGCTGCCTCGTGCACGGCGCCATGACCCGCCAGACCGTGGGCTCGGCCCGGGAGAAGGCGCTGACCCGGCTGGAACGGACCATCGAGGCCTACGAGACCGGCGCGCGCATGCCGCGCGGCGAGGGCATCGACCCGCCGGGCCTGCCCCCGGAGCTGCGCGCCCTGGCCGTCGGCGGCCGGCGAGGCACGGTCGTCGGCACGCACCGGGGCCGGCCCGTGATGTGGGCGGCCGGGCCCGCCGCCCACGGCGGCGCGATAGCCGTCTCCGTGGACTTCCGCGCCGGCGAGCGGACCATCGCCGAACTGGACCGGGCCATCCTCGGCTCCTCGGGGCTCGCCATCGGCGGCACCCTCCTCATCGGCGCGTTCGTCGTCACCCGGATCACCCGGCGGCTGCACCTGACCGCGCAGGTGGCCCGCCGGATCAGCGCCGGCGACCTGGACGCGCGCGTCGCCGACAGCACGCGCAGCAAGGACGAGGTGGCGGCGGTCTCCCGGGCCCTGGACACCATGGCCGCGTCGCTGCAGGGCAAGCTCGAAGCGGAACAGCGGTTCACCGCCGATGTCGCCCACGAGCTCCGCACCCCGCTGACCGGCCTGAACGCGGCCGCCGAGCTCCTGCCGCCGGGCCGCCCGGCCGAACTCGTACGGGACCGGGTGCAGGCGATGCGCTCGCTGACCGAGGACCTGCTGGAGATCTCCCGGCTGGAGACGCGCAGCGAACGCCTGGAAGTGGACTCGCACGACCTGGCCGACCTGGCGGCGCGCACGATCCGTGCCTCGGGCACCGACACGGCCCTGGAGGTGCGGGGCGCGCGCGGCTCCCTGCGGGTGGACACGGACCGGCGGCGCCTGGAGCGAATCCTGGGCAACCTCGTGGCCAACGCCCACCACCACGGCGCGGCCCCGGTCACGCTCACGGTCGACGACCGGACCCTGACCGTGACGGACTCGGGCCCCGGCTATCCGGACTACCTGCTGACCACCGGCCCGCAGCGGTTCCGTACCGAGGGCACGAACAAGGGCCACGGGCTGGGCCTGACCATCGCCGTCGGCCAGGCCCGGGCCCTCGGCGCCACCCTCACCTTCCGCAACCGGGAGGCGGGCGGCGCCGAGGCCCGCGTCACGCTCCCAGGGCCCGCAGCACCGGGAGCAACTGCGCCTCCTCACCGTCGAGATGAGCCTCCAGCTCCCGGCTCATCCGCTCCACCCGCTCGCTGAACCCGGCGCCGGGTGCGTCCAGGGCGCGTACCAGCTCCGCCTGGAGGTGGGCGATGGTGGCGTGCTCGACGCCGATCCGGCGGAAGAACTCCCGCATGTGCGGATGCTGTTGCTCCAGGTGCGGGAAGAGGCCGGCGTCCTCGCTCCGGTGGTGGAACTCCAGCGAATGGCAGAACGCGAGGCAGTGCTGGCGCAGTTGCAGCCCGAGCGAGGCCGCCCCGGCGCCGCTCGGCTCCTCGCGCGCGAGTTCCCGTACGAGGGCCAGCTGAGCCCGCAGCCAGCCGTGCACGTCGAGCAGTTTCCCGGCGATCCCGCCCTCCTGGGACGGGACCTCGTACGTGCGCTGGAGCGCGACGACGGGGATCACCCGCCGGGTGCGCGCCTGGTACTCGCCGTACCCGGGCTCCGCGCGGACGATCCGCGCGAACAACTCGTCCCGCCGGGCCCCTTCGGCGGGGACGGCGACGGCCTCGTACTCCTCGGTCCCGGTCTCGACCTGGACGAGGGGCAGCGCGAGCAGGTTGTGGTACCAGGCGGGATGCCGGTCTGCCCCGGCGGCGGACGCGACGACGAGCAGCTCCCCGTCGCCTCGGGCGAACCCGAGCGGAACGGTGCGCGGCTTCCCGGACCTGGCGCCGGTGGTGGTGAGCAGGATCAGCTCGGAACCTTCGAAGGGTCCGCCGACCTGGCCGGCGTTCGCCCTGAACTCTTCGATGACGGTGTGATTGAACGATGACACGGAGTGTGGTCTTCCTCACGGTGTGTGCGTGCGAGAGCAGCGGAACAACCGAGGAAGATCACCCGTAGCCGGTGGCGTACATGCCCATGGGCCCGGTCCTTCGACAACAGGTGCCTGCCCAACCACCGCCCGGCCCACATCTCAGTAGGCGGCGTCACGCGACACGTGCGCCATGTAACCACAACGCGAAGAGGCCCCGCGATCGATATCGACCGCGCGGCCTCGTCCGTGCCCTCGGCAGGATTCGAACCTGCGACACCGGCTTTAGGAGAGCCGTGCTCTATCCCCTGAGCTACGAAGGCGGGCCTTGCGTGCAAGGTCCGGAGCCGCCACGAGGGCAACCCAGGGACAGCGTAGCGGATCAGGCAGAGGCTCTGCGGCTCAGTTCTCGGGGGAGCGGGTGCCGCCGCAGGACCGGCGGATTCCGGGCAATGTCCCTGCCTACCGCGGTGTCGGCGGCGCCGCATCGCCGGCGGTGCGGGGGCCTTGGATAGGATTTCCGGATGACCACACCCGCAGGCCTCAGTTCCGTCGCGCTGCGGCTCGACCGGCCCGTCGGGGCGCAGCGGATGCCCGCTCCCGGCGAGGCGCTGGTGCGGTTCGTGGACGCCGCGACGCAGGCCCCCTTCGCGGAGCGCCTCGCGCCCGACGTGCTCGACGCGGCCGAGCGCCGCCGGGCCGACCGGTTCGTCCGCCCCCAGGACCGCGGCTCCTATCTCGTCGCGCACGTGGCGCTGAGGCTGCTGCTGGGATCCCTCCTCGACACCGCGCCGCAGGCTCTGGCGATGACCCGCGACGCCTGCCCCGAGTGCGGCGGCCCGGACGGGCGGCCGGTCCTCGTGGGCGGTCGCGCCCACTTCTCCCTGTCGCACAGCCGTGACGCGGTCTTCGTGGCCTGCGCCTCCACGCCGGTAGGGGTGGACGTGGAGGCCCTGCCGGCGCCGCGCGTGGTGGCGCAGAGCGAGGAGTTCTTCCACCCCGACGAGAGCGCCGAACTGGCAGCGCTCCCCGAGGCCGAGCGCCCCGCGGCGTTCGCCCGCCTGTGGGCGCGCAAGGAGGCCCACCTCAAGGGCACCGGAGCGGGACTCGGCCACGACGGCCACCGGAACTACCTGGGAACCGGTCCGGCCGCCGACTCCGTCCGCCCGCACTGGTCCCTCACCGATCTGCCGGCCCCCGAGGGCTACGCCGCCGCGCTCGCGCTGCGCGCCCCCTCGGCGAACTGGCGCTGAGGCCCGGTCGACCGGGAACTCATGTACTGAGTGTCCGTCAACATCCCCTCTCTGGTAGTTGTTTCAGCGGGGTACGGGCGCAGGCCCGTAGCGGTGTCCCTTCGGCGCCGCAGGGAGGACGTACATGAGCACCACCACTCGGGACGAGGATCTCGCCGTCGAGCAGCGCGCCGTCGACCACGCGTACGACTGCTACACCGCGCGCCTGGCCGAGATGAGCGGCACCTCGGCGGCCACGGCCTCGGCGAGCGGCAAGGACGGGATCGCCAACCGGCTCGAAGCGGAGTCCCGCGCCGCCTCGTACGGCGGCCTCGGCGACGAGGCCCTGGTGTTCGCCCGGGTCGACGCGCCGGAGGGACCGGGTGAGGAGCCCCGCCCCTGGTACGTCGGACGGCGGGTCGTGTGGGACGCCGCCAACGAGCCGGTGGTGCTGCAGTGGACCAGCCCCCTGGCGCGGAAGTGGCTGGACGCCCGGCCCGAGTGCCCCGGTGAGGTGACGCTGCGGCGCCAACTGCGCTGTGTTCAGCGGATCGTCGAGGGCTACTTCGACGACATCGCCCCGCCGGCCGCCGCTCCCGTGCCGGAACCGCTTCCGGCACCCGTACCCGTACCGGAACCCGTACCCGTGTCCCCGACCGTTCCGGAGCCCCGGCCGGCGGCCCCGACCCCTGGCGACATCGTCCACCGGCAGCGCCGAAAGACCGTTCAGCCCGACGACTTCCTGCTGCGCGAACTCCAGCGGTCGCGCAGCGGCCGCATGCGCGACATCGTCGAGACGATCCGCCGCGACCAGATGGAGCTGGTCACCGGTGCTCCCTCCGACATCCTCGTCGTACAGGGCGGACCGGGCACCGGTAAGTCCGCGGTCGGTCTCCACCGCGTGACCTGGCTCGTCAACAACGACCACTTCAAGGCCCAGGACATCCTGGTGATCGGCCCCCACCAGCGGTTCCTCGACTACGTCGGCCAGGTCCTGCCCACCCTCGGCACCCGGGACGTCAACGCCGTCCAGCTGAACCGCCTGTGGGACGGCGAGATACTCGCCGCCGATTCCCCGCAGGCGCGACTCGTGAAGTCCGACGAACGCATGGCGGCCGTCCTGCGCCGCCGCGTGGAGAACGACTACCGTCCCGAGGCACTCGACGACCTCGTCGTCGCGCCCTCCTTCGAAGGCGACGAGCCCGCGATCGTCGTCCCCGCCGGCAGTACGACGCTGCGCATCCCCCGGTCCGAGGTCCTCGCCCTCCTCGACCAGGCGCACGAGGGCGACAGCCCCTACCGGGAGCGCCGCGACCGCTTCCGCGGCCTCCTCGTCGACCGTCTCCTGCAAGAGCTCTCCGACATCGCACCTCGGCGCGGGCAGGCCGGTACGATCCGCCGCGACCTGGAGCGCAACCGCAGGGTCGAGCGCCTCATCGAACGCGTCTGGCCGTCCCCGGGCGCCAGGGAAGCCCTGCGTACCCTCTACGACTCGCCCGACCTCCTGCACGCCTGCGCCGACGGCATCCTCGACGAGGCGGAGCGGACGGCCCTGCTGCGGCCCCGCGCCGCCAGCGCCGACGCCGATCCCTGGACCCTCGACGACCACGTCTGCCTCGAAGAGCTCCGGGTCCTCATCAGCGGGGAGACCCCGAGCCGCTACGGGCACATCGTCGCCGACGAGGCCCAGGACCTCACGCCC
The DNA here is from genome assembly GCF_041106355.1 of Streptomyces sp. BF23-19. Taxonomy (NCBI): domain Bacteria; kingdom Bacillati; phylum Actinomycetota; class Actinomycetes; order Kitasatosporales; family Streptomycetaceae; genus Streptomyces; species Streptomyces sp. BF23-19. Next base: position 166,937 of record NZ_JBGBPT010000004.1, read on the forward strand.
ATGCAGGCCCGAGCCCTGCGGCGGCGCTGCGCCGTGGGCGGCTCCATGACCGTCCTGGGCGACCTCGCGCAGGCGACGGGGCCCCACATCCCGGTGAGTTGGGACCGGCTCGGCACGGTCCTGTCCGACCACGGCGACTGGCGGGTGGCCGAGCTCAACACCAGCTACCGCGTGCCCGCCGAGATCATGGAGTTCGTCGCCCCCCTCGCCCGGGAGATCGCGCCGACCCTGCCCTACCCGCAGGCCGTGCGCGAGGCGGGCGGGGACGCCGTACGGACGGTGGCGACCGAGCCGTGGAAGCTCCTCGACGACACGGTCACCCATGTGACGCGCCTCGTGGGCACCAGTGACGGGAACACCCTCCGCTCCGTGGCCGTCATCGTCCCCGACGACTCGGACTGGCTCGACGCGATCGGCCGCAGGATCGACGAGGGCGACGCCATCGGCGCGCAGCACCGCGCGGCCGTCTCCGTGCTGGCCGCCACCCAGGCCAAGGGCATGGAGTACGACCACGTCCTGGTCATCGAGCCCGCCACCATCGCCGACCGAGGCCCCGCGGGCCTGCGGCAGCTGTACGTGGCCCTGACCCGCAGCACCCAGAGCCTGACCGTCCTGCACACCGCCCCGCTGCCGGACGTACTCACGAGCGCCGGGGACGGCTCCGGGACTCCGGCGCCCGAGGCCACGGCGGAGACGGCAGTGGAGACGGAGGCAGAGGTGGAGGTGGCCGTGACCCGGCTTCCGCGGATCGGGGCCGACGTGCGGGTCGAGGTCGTGGACCAGGCCCCGGGCGGCCGCTACAAGGTCAAGTCCCTCACCCCCGGCTTCGACCGTCCCCTCGTCCTCACCGTCCGCCACGGATCCGTTCCCCCGCGGCGGGGCGAGAAGCTGGACTGCTGGGTGTTCGCGAACGAGACGAACCAGACGGTCCTCACCTCCGACCAGCGCGGCCGGTCGCCCGTCTCGCCGAGGATGGCGGGGCGCTACCTCGCGGCACTGGACGTGCTCCGGGAGCTGACCGAGAGCGACGCGGACGTGCCCGACGCCCGCGGCCGGCTCTCCGAGTTGCAGGGGATGGCCAACCGCGTCCTTCGCAGGGACCAGGCCGACTGGGTCGACGTGCTCCACCTGTTCGACTCTCCCGACAGGGACCGGCTGGGCGTTCTGCGCGACCTCGCCGCGAGCGCCAACCGCGCCCTCAAGGAAGGCACCTTCGACCCCGCCCGGCTCCAGGAACAGCTGACGGCCTCGGGCTGGGCGGACACCCTGGCCGAGGCGCGCCGGGCACTCCAGGAACGCTTCGCCCCGGACGCGCAACCGGACGCGGACGCCGCCCCGGTCCCCGACGACGCGACCACCGCAGCCGCAGCCACGGCCGCAGTCCCCGCCCCCACCCCACCGCAGCCCGAGCAGAAGGACGTAGAGCAGATGACCCTCGCGGAAGTCGCGGAAGACACGACCGCGCCGGCCTCGACCACGAAGGACGGCTTCCTGCGCGCGCTGGAGGCGTCGGCCGAAGCCGACCGGACGTGCAAGAAGCACGAGGCGGTCCGCCACGCCCTGAAGTCGTCCCTCTTGTGGGCCGACCTCCAGCCGACCGACTCGCCGGTCGTCGACGTCAGCTGCGTCACCGGGCAAGGGCTCTTCCTCTACGAGGCGTTGGGCGCCGGCCGCTCGTCGTACGCGGACCTCCGCTCGGGCGCCACCCGCCTGCTGGAGATCAACCACACTCTGCCCATGCCCGCCGACAGCCTCTACCTGGTCCTCTCCGAACCCCCGGCCGAGGACTGGTCGGCGGACACCGTCCGCGATGTCTTCGGCGTCCACGTCATCTGGCGAAGCCCCGAAGGGTGGGGCGGCAAGGACACCGACATCGCGCTGGGACAGCCCCCGCAGGGCTGACGAGGAGCCGACCGCACCGTGAACACCGGCCAGGTTCGCGAAGGCCGCCGGGACGACCGTCCTGTTCTCCGCCGAAGAGGCGTATCCGAGCGCCTACTGGGCGGCGACCCGTAGGGGGAGGCTCGTCGAGGAGCTGACGGGCCGGCCGCCGGGACGGGGCGGCCCCGGCCGGTGGTGGTGGTACCGGCGGCCGGATCCCGTCCCGTGGGCAGAGGCCTGGGCCTGAGCCCTACAGCTCGGCGACGGCCTCCAGGGGGCTCAGGGCCGACGCGTGGCGGGCCGGGAGGGCTGCCGCCGACACGCCCGTGGCCAGGGAGATCAGGCAGACGAGGAGCAGCGTGCCCCAGGGGAGGGCCAGGGAGTAGTCCTTGAGCGCGCCGTTGGTCAGGGCGCCGACCGTCCAGGCTCCGAACAGGCCGGACGCCAGCCCCAGCAGGGTGCCGAAGGCGGCCACGGTCAGGGATTCGAGGCGGATCATCCGGCGGATGCCGGCGCGGTCCATGCCGATGGCGCGCAGGACGCCGATCTCGCGGGTGCGGTCCGACACCGACATGGCCAGCGTGTTCATGATGCCGAGGGTGGCGATCACGCCGCCGATGGCGAGCAGGCCGTACGTCAGGGTCAGCAGGGTGCCCAGGGCGCCGGCGGCCGCCTGGACGAGTTCGTGGCGGTCCTGGACCTGGAGCAGGGGGTTGTTGCCGGTGGCGGTCCGCAGGCGGTCCTTCGTGGCACCGCCGTCGGAACCGCTGTCCGCGCGGACGAGGACGCGCTGGACGGAGCCGGCGGCGAGGGCCTTCTCCTGGACCTCGGTGCGGGCGCCCAGGGCGTCCTGGGCGGTGGGGTTGTCCTCGTAGACGCCGACGACCGTGTACGGGGTGAGGTCCGTGCCGGGCCCGCCGATCCGGGCGTCGATCCGGTCGCCGGCGCTCACACCGTTCTCGCGGGCGAGCGTGCGGGAGAGGGCGATGCGGCCCGGTCCGAGGTCCTTCAGGGAGCCGCTGACGAAGTCCAGCTTCATGACGGACAGGGCGGCGGCCGGGTCGACCCCGGAGATCTGGCGGACGCCACCGCCGATGAACAGCGTGGAGTCGCAGACGGCGGTCGCCGTCCGCACGCCGGGGGTGGCGGATACCCGCTGCACGGCGGCCGGGTCGATGCCGGCCGACGAGGTGTGGGTGCTGATCACGTAGTCGGCGCCGAGGCCCGCGGCGGCCTGGCGGTCGAGGGCCTGCCCGGTCGAGTGGCCGATGACGGAGAGTCCGGCGACCAGGGCCGTGCTGACCATCAACGCGGAGGCGGTGGCGGCGGTGCGCCGCGGGTCGCGCAGCGCGTTGCGGTGGGCGAGGTGGCCGGTGATTCCGAGGCGGCCGGTCAGCCGGCCGGTCAGCCGGAGTACGGGGACGGCGAGCAGCGGCGCCAGCAGGATCACGGCGACGACGAGGAGGGCGCAGCCGAACATCGCGCTCCGCAGGTTCTCCTCGGAGGCGTCCTTCACGCCCGCGAGCGACAGCAGCAGTCCGGCGCCGAGGGCGAGCAGCAGGGCACCGGCCGCGCCGCGGACCCGGGACGCGGCGACGGTGGGCGGCTGTTCGGCCGCGCGCATGGCCTCGACCGGTGCGATCCGGGCGGCCTTGCGGGACGGCAGCCACGCGGCGAGCACGGTGACCCCCACCCCGACGGCGAGCGCGGCCATCACCGGGAGCGGTCCGATCACCAGGGGGCCGCGGGGCAGCGCCTCCCCGGTGGTGCTCAGGATCCGCGGCAGTACGGAGGCGATCCCGAGGCCCGCGAGGAAACCGAGGCCCGAGGCGGCGAGCCCGAGGAGGACGGCCTCCCACAGGAGGGAACGGACGACCTGGCGGCGCGTGGCACCGATCGCGCGCAGCAGGGCGATCTCACGGGTGCGCCGGGCGACGAGCATGGTGAAGGTGTTGACGATGAGGAACGACCCGATGAAGAGGGCGACTCCGGCGAAGACCAGCGACAGCTTCTCGTTGCCGCGGGTGAGTGTGTCGACGAGGACGGCCTGCTGGGCGGCCTGGGCGGTGCCGGTGGTGGCCTCGGCCCGGTCGGGGGGGAGCAGGGCGGCGACCCGGCGGGAGAGTTCGGCCTCGTCGGTGCCGGGTACGGCGGACAGGTCGATCGAGGTGTAGCGGCCCGGGGAGACGAACAGCTGTTGGGCGGTGGCCTTGTCGAAGACGGCGAGGGTGCCGCCGGCCGTCACCCGGGTGTCCCGGGTGGTGACGATGCCGACGAGCCGCTTCGTCATGACCGGGCCGTCCGTCGCCAGGGTGATCTCGTCGCCGATACGGAACCGGCCGGCGGCGGCGGTGCCGCTGTCCACGGCGATCTCCGTGCTGTCGCGGGGTGCCCGGCCCTCGGTCAGCGGATGGCGGCTGTCCTTGCCGTCGGCGCCGGGGACGTAGGCGGCCGCCCGGTGCGCCCAGATCCGGCCGGTGCGCAGCGGGGAGCCGTCCGAGGCGTTCAGGGTGGCCAGGCCGTCCGCGGCCGGCCGTACGGCGGCGACGCCGGGCAACCCGGCCAGCTTGCGGGCGAGTTCGTCGTCGAGCACGGTGGCGTGCTCGTCCGCGACGGACCCGGCGGACGCGGCGGACGCGGCGGACCCGGCGGACCCGGACGCTCCGGGGGCGCCGGGCGGGGGGTCCTTCGGGGTCACGGTGACCGCGATGTCGGCGTAGTCCTTGGACACGGCGGCCCGGTGGGCGGCGGTGGAGGAGTCCGCGAAGACGAGGGTGCCGGAGACGAAGGCGACGCCGAGGGTGACGGCGAGCACCGTCATCAGCAGCCGGGCCTTGTGCGCCAGGACGTTGCGCAGGGCTGTTTTCAGCATGGGTGAGTGGCTTCCGGAGATGTGGGGCGTGGGGCGTGGGCCGTCGGGCGTGGGCCGTGCGGCCCACGGGCGGCGGGACGGGGGAGGGTCAGCTCGTGCGTGCGCGGGTGTCGAGCTGCTTCATCCGGTCCAGCACCCGATCCGGGGTGGGCCGCAGCATCTCGTCGACCAGCCGGCCGTCGGAGAGGAAGACGACGCGGTCGGCGAAGCCGGCGGCGACCGGGTCGTGGGTCACCATCACCACGGTCCGGCCCAGTTCGCGTACGGAGTCGCGCAGGAAGCCGAGGACCTCGGCCCCGGCCCGGGAGTCGAGGTTGCCGGTGGGTTCGTCGCCGAAGACGATCGCGGGCCGGGTGATCAGCGCCCGGGCCACCGCGACGCGCTGCTGCTGCCCGCCGGAGAGCTGTCCGGGCCGGTGGTCGAGGCGCCGGTCCAGGCCGACCATGGACACCACGCGGTCCAGCCACTCCCGGTCCGGGCGGCGTCCGGCGATGGACAGCGGCAGGGTGATGTTCTCCAGCGCCGTCAGGGTGGGCAGCAGGTTGAACGCCTGGAAGATGAAGCCGATCCGGTCCCGGCGCAGCTCGGTGAGCTGCCGGTCGCCCAGGGTGCCCAGCTCGGTGGTGCCGATGCGGACGGAGCCCGAGCTGACGGGGTCGAGGCCCGCGGCGCAGTGCATGAGGGTGGATTTGCCGCAGCCGGAAGGACCCATGATCGCGGTGAACTCGGCCTCCCGGAAGGAGACGCTGACCCGGTCCAGTGCCACCACGCGGGTGTCGCCGCTGCCGTAGACCTTCGACAGCTCGGTGGTGGAGGCCGCGACACCGGGCGTCGGGCGGGGGGAGGACGGGTCGGCGGTCACAGGGACTCCACTTCGGGCGCGGTGGGAAAGGGGTGCACGCCGAAGGGTGTCGGGGGGACGTATCAGGGGCGGGGCCGCCGTGTATCGGCTTCCGCGCCGTCCCGCGGCAGTCGTGCGTCGGTCGGTGGGGGCGGGAGCCGCAGGGTGGCGACCGCGCCGCCGTCCGGAGCGTTGTCCAGGCGCAGTTCGGCGCCGAGCACCCGGGCCTGGCCCAGTGCGATGGTCAGGCCGAGGCCGTGTCCCGTGCCCCGTTCCGCGGCGCCCGTACGGAAGCGGCGCGGGCCGTCGAGCAGCAGGTCGGCGGGGAAGCCGGGGCCGTGGTCGCGGACGACGACGGTCAGGCCCTCGACGGTGACCCGCACCGGGGTACGTCCGTGCCGGTGCGCGTTGATGACGAGGTTGCCGACGATCCGCTCCAGGCGGCGCGGGTCGGTCTCCACGTGCTCCACGTGCTCCGCGGTCTCCACGTGCTCCGCGGCCTCCACATGCTCCACGTGCTCCGCGGCCGGTGACCCGGTGACGGCGACCTCCGTGTCCAGGCCGGTACGGGCCACCGCTTCGGCGACCACCGCGGCCAGCGGGACCCGGGCGCGCACCGGCGCCTCCGCGCCCGCGTCCAGCCGGGAGATCTCCAGCAGGTCCTCGACCAGGCCGCGCAGGTCCCGTACGCGGGCCCGCAGCAGGTCCTCCGTCTCGCCGGGCGGCAACAGGTCGGTGGCGGCCAGCAGGCCGCCGACGGGGGTGCGCAGCTCGTGGGCCACGTCCGCCGTGAACTGCCGCTCGATGCGCAGCCGTCGGCCGAGACTGTCGGCCATGAGGTCGACGGTCGCGGCGATGTCGGTCACCTCGTCGCGGCCCCTGGCGGGGCCCAGGGCGGGGCCGGTACGGGCGTCGAGGTCCCCGCCGGAGATGCGGGCCGCGGTCTCGGCGACCCGGCGCAACCGGCGGGCGATGAGAGCGGCTCCGTAGACCGCCAGGGGCAGCGCGGCGGCGAGCGAGACGAGCGAGGCCACCGCCATGCTCGCGTCGAGGCGGCGCAGGTCGTGGAGTTGCGGGCTCATGTTGATCCGGACGGCCAGTACGGGGCTGCCCGGGCCGCCGACCCGCTGGGCGCCCCAGACGCTCGGCCCGAGGTTCCCCTCGATGCGCCCGTCGTAGGCCACCCGCCGGTCGGCGCCGGCCGGGTGGCGCAGGGCGGCGGGCAGTTCGGCCGGATCGAGCTCGGCGCCGCCCGCCGGCGTTCCGGTGCGGCGGTAGACGTCCATGGCGGAGTACACCGTGTTGGTGGCGTCCATCTCGGCCCGGCTGCGGATGTCCATCGCGGTCCACACGTGGACGAGGACGCCCACCGCCAGGGCGACCAGGCAGGCCGTGGCGGCCGCCAGCGCGGCGATCTTCCAGCGCAGGGGCACACGGGCCGGCCACCACGATCGGCGCGGGGGACGCACGGCCTCAGCGCCTGAGCTTGTAGCCGAAGCCGCGGACCGTCTCGATCCGCTCCCGGCCCAGTTTCTTGCGCAGCCGCTGGACGGCCAGGTCCACGACCCGGCTGTCGCCGTCCCAGCCGTACTCCCAGACGTTGCGGAGCAGGGTGTGGCGTTCCAGCACGATGCCCGGGTGGGCCGCGAACTCCAGGAGCAGCTTCAACTCGGTGGGGGTGAGCGCCACCGGGCTTCCGGAGACGAACACCTCCATCCCACCGGTGTCGACGGTCAGATCGCCGAAGACCAGTACGTCCGCCTCCCGACCGGCGGCGGGCTCGCCGCCCGGGGCGGGCGCGTAGGAGGCCCGACGCAGCAGCGAGCGGATGCGTGCCACGAGTACGTTCGTCTCCACCGGCTTGACCACGTAGTCGTCGGCCCCGGCCTCCAGACCGGCGACGACATCGAGGCCGTCGCCGCGGGCGGACATCATCAGCACCGGCACCAGGCTGGTCTCGCGGACCCGGCGGCACAGCCCGATCCCGTCGAGGCCGGGCAGCATCACGTCGAGGATCAGCAGGTCGAAGGCTTCGTCGTCGCGGAAGGACTCCAGCCCGGTCAGTCCGTCGGCCGCGGCCGTGACCCGGTAGCCGTAGCGTTCGAGGGCGACGGCGAAGGACCGGCGCATCAGCTCGTCGTCCTCGACCAGCAGCACGCGGACCGGAGGTGGAGATTCCGGAGCCGGGGCGGGTGAGGGCACGGGCGGGACTCCTGTTCGGACGGGTCGGGCGAAGTGCCGCTCCGGCGTGAACCCACGCGCGGCCGGCGACCCGGAAGGAACGATACGGGAGGCATCGGACGCGGCGGCCGAGGTCGGGGCCGGGTGCGCGATTCGATCGGCAGCCGAGCGCCCATCGATACACGGCGGATACAAACGGCCGCGCCCGGACGCGTACGACCTCGTACACCGGTGGCACGTCGATCGAAATCGGCCTGAATGCCAGTGGTGCCGGCGGAAAACGGTCTGCTGAAGCGATGAGTCCGGTCGGGCCGCTGCATAGTCTGATCATCGGTCGATCAGGATCCGTATCGGGGGTCCACGGAGCGAGGAGAAACACTGATGGTCGGGTCGCGTGTCCTTGCCCTCGGGCACTATCAGCCGTCAAAAATCTTGACCAATGCCGATCTCGAGCAGATGGTCGACACCACCGACGAGTGGATCCGGAGCCGGGTCGGAATCAAGACGCGCCATGTGGCGGCCGAGGACGAGTCTGTTTCGGACATGGCCACGAAGGCCGCCGAGCACGCACTGGCCAACGCCGGACTCACCGGCGCCGACATCGACTTCGTCATCGTCGCCACCTGCACGGCGCTCGACCGCTCGCCCAACATGGCGTCCCGGGTGGCCGCCGCGGTCGGGGCGAGGACTCCCGCCGCCATCGACGTGAACACGGCCTGCTCCGGATTCCCGCACGCCATGGCACTGGCCGACCAGAGCATACGGACGGGTTCCGCAACGAAGGCCCTGGTCATCGGCGTGGAGAAGCTCACCGACTTCGCCGACTGGACCGACCGCACCACCTGTGTGCTCGTCGGCGACGGTGCGGGCGCGGCCGTCGTCGTCGCTTCCGAGGAGCCGGAGATCAGCCCGGTCGTGTGGGGCTCCGTACCCGAGATGGGTCGGGCCGTACGCATCGAGGCGCCGACCAACACCTTCGCCCAGGAAGGGCAGTCGGTCTACCGCTGGGCCACCACGACGCTCCCTTCGGTCGCCCTCCAGGTCTGCGAGCGGGCCGGCGTGAAGCCCGAGGAGCTGGGCGCCGTCGTCCTCCACCAGGCCAACCTGCGGATCATCGAACCTCTGGCGCGCAAGATAGGCGCGGTCAACGCCGTCGTGGCCAAGGACGTCGTCGACTCGGGCAACACCTCGGCCGCGAGCATCCCGTTGGCGCTGTCCAAGCTCGTCGAGCGGGGTGAGATCGAGAAGGGATCGCCCGTACTCCTCTTCGCGTTCGGCGGGGGTCTGTCCTACGCCGGCCAGATCATCAATTGCCCGTGACCGGCGCCGACGGATCGACGGCAACGGGGTTCCCGCGCGTGCCGTGGTGGCCGCTGCTGCGGGAGACGGCGACCGCGCCCCGGGCGCGGCTGCTGGTGTTCCCGCATTCCGGGTCCGGCCCCAACACCCTGTTCCCCCTCGTCGGCCCGCTGCCCGACCACGTGGAGGTGCTCGGGCTCTCGCTGCCCGGGCGGGAGCGCCGGTTCGGCGAGCCGCCGGGGTGCCGGCTCGACCAGGTACTGGACTCCGTGGCCGACGAGGTGCTCGGCCGGGACCCGCTGCCCACGGTGGTCTTCGGACACAGCCTCGGCGCACTCCTCGCCACCCGCGCCGCGCGCCTGCTCGGCCCGCACTGCCGGGCGGCCGTCGTCAGCGGGCAGGTCCCCGGCCGGACCCCGCGCCGGGCCCACGGCACCACCACCGAGGAGGACGCCGTCCGGCTGCTGCGGGACGGCGGCGGCACCCCGCAGTGGGTGCTGCACGACCCGGAGATGCTGGCGCACGTGACGCGCGTCCTGCGGGCGGACATCGAACTCAGCCGGGAGGCCGCGGTGGGGTTCGAGGACGTACGGCTCGACGTGCCCCTGCACGTGCTGGGCGGCACGGCCGACCCCCTGATCCCGCACGAACCGCTCGACGGCTGGGCCGACCACACGACCGGGGCGTGCCAGGTGCTCCGGTTCGACGGCGACCACTTCTTCCTGCTGGCCGACGCGCACCGCCCCACAGTCGTGGACGTGCTGCGCCGGGCACTCACGGAGGGCTGACCGGAGGGCCGACCGGACGGCCGGGGCGACCCGGGCCGGAGTCACGTGGCGCGTGACTCCGGCCCGCGGTCGGTCCCCACCCGGCGGGAGATCACGGCCGGATGACGCGGACCTGGTAACTGCCGTTGCGCAGTTCACCCACGACGGACACGCTGATGCCCGCCTTCTCGTCGGTGAAGGTCTCGCCCGGCCGGAACGGCGCGTCCGAGAGCTCCGCGTGCACATTGGGCCGCCGGGTGCAGCCGCCGCTCGTGCTCGCGCTGTCCGACACGGTGATCGGGCCGTGCCCGGTGTCCACGTCGGAGTCCACCTTGTAGATCAGGACGCCCGGCTTGCAGACGGCCTCGTCGTTCCCGGCCCGGGTCCGCACCTCCACCGCGTACCCGGTGCTCTCCGACAGCGGGATGAAGGCCAGCTTGGTGCCGCCATGTACCCCCAGCGGGGACAGGGTGTGGTCGCTGGTGCCCGACTTGGCCGCGCAGCTGATCTGCGTACTGTCCAGCCAGCCCAGCTTCCACTTGTGCCAGCCCATCAGGTCGTTGTTGGCACCCCAGTCCTCGCTCATGATGTCCCAGTGCCCGACCGTGCTCCCGCCGTCGGCGGTGTAGAGGTCGGGCAGCCCGAAGACGTGCCCGTTCTCGTGCGGGAGCACCCGGTAGCCGGTCTCCTGGTAGGTGCCGGAGCCGTCGTCCTGCCGGCTGTAGACGAAGGACGTGTTGGCCAGCGGCACCCCGTCGGCGACCGGAGCCTCGCCGTTGCCCGAGAAGGTCACCGACAGGACGGTGTCCAGGGCGGACGGCCCGGCGTTCGGCGTGACCAGGATGTTGATCAGGTCGTACCGGGTGAAGTCCACCTCGGGGTCGGCGGCCTTCGCTATGTGCTCGACGAGTTGCCGGTAGCCCGGCTCGTACGCGGACCCGCGCTCGATCCCGTACGCCGCGAAGGGCATCGGCATCCGCAGCCAGCCCTTTATCGGCGCCTCGGCCCGGTAGGCCAGCCGGCCGTAGGAACTGGTGCGGAACCATTCGGCTGTCTGGGGGAAGAACTCCGCCATCCGGTCCGCCGCCGTGCCCTCGCCCTTGGCGTCGGGGAAGTCGATCATCAGGTTCAGGGCCCGGATCTCGCCGGTGGAGCGCGAGTAGCCGGGCGGGGTCGGCATGCCCTCGGACATCTGCACACCCATGGTGCCAGCGATCCGGCAGGGCGCGAGAGCCGATTCGACGGTCGTGGCCACCGCTCCGGCCGCCGAGTTGCCGCGACTGGATATGCCCGTGCTCGCCGTTGCCGTGACGCCGAGGGCCAGCGCGGTCAGGCCGATGTACGCGCTGGTGCGACGTGGTCTGCGTATCCGGTGGCGGGTCTGCGGCATGGAGATCGCCTTCGGGTCCGCGGCAGCCGGCCCTGCCCGGTCTGCGCTCTGTTCGATCACCCTCCGCCGGGCGCGGCGCGCCCGCGCGTCGGGAGAGGCCGAACGTGGACACGCCGGTGACCCAGGTCACACGAGGGAGTGAAATAACCGGGGACCGGATCCCCGTTTGTACGTGAGTCCCGCTAAGCGGGGAGCGGCTCCCCGTTTGGGCGGGACGGTCGCGCAGTCCGCACCACGAGCCCGCGAGTCCGCGCCAGGGAGGCCCCGGAATGAAGAGCTCCACCAGTACCGCCCCGGCGCCCCGGCCCACCCCGGACCCGGCGCAGGCGCAAGGGTCGGTGCAAGGGCAGGCGCAGGGGCCCGCGGTCGGTGTTCCGCGTCCGCGCGCCGACGCCGTCCGCAACCGCGAGCGGATCCTGGCGGCGGCCCGCGAGGCCTTCGTCGAATCCGGCTCCGGGGCTCCCTTCGACGAGGTGGCCCGCCGGGCGGGCATCGGCAATGCCACGCTCTACCGGCACTTCCCCGACCGCCCCACCCTCGTCCACCACGTCGTGCTCTTCACGATGGGCCGGGTGACGGCCTCGGCCGAGGCCTCCCTCGCCGAGGAGCCCGACGCCTTCGCCGCCCTGTGCCGGTTCACGCACGCCGCCGCGGACGAGCGGATCGGCGCCCTGTGTCCGATGCTCGCCGACGGGTTCGACGGCGAACACCCCGAACTGCTGGCGGCGCGCACCGCGTTGGAGGAGGCCGTCGTCACCCTGCTGGCCGCGGGCCAGGACTCCGGGCTGGTCCGTACGGACATCGGCGTCGGCGACCTGATGGTCGCCCTGTCCCAGCTCAGTCGCCCGCTCCCGGGCACGGCGTGCCTCGACACCGACCGCTTCGCCCACCGCCATCTGCAGCTCTTCCTCGACGGGTTGCGGGCCCCGGCCCGCTCCGAACTCCCGGGTTCGGCAACGACCTTGGGCGACCTGCGGCAGAAAACCATGTGACACGCACAAAGCTTACGAACTAGCCTTTTTCAGTCATTCCGCACAGTGAAGTGGGTATCCCCATGTCAAAAACAGCCGCGAGCCTCGCGCCGGCTGCCGATCCCAGCCGCTGGAAGGCACTCGTCTTCATAGCCCTGGCCCAACTGATGGTCGTTCTCGACGCGACCATCGTGAACATCGCCCTCCCCTCCGCCCAGACCGACCTCGGCATCTCGGACGGCAACCGCCAGTGGGTCATCACCGCGTACGCGCTGGCCTTCGGCGGACTGCTCCTCTTCGGCGGTCGCATCGCCGACAAGTGGGGCCGTAAGAACGCCTTCGTCGTCGGTCTCGTCGGCTTCGCCCTGGCCTCCGCGCTGGGCGGCGCCGCGAACGGCGAGGCCATGATGCTCGGCGCCCGCGCGCTGCAGGGTGCCTTCGGCGCGCTGCTCGCACCGGCGGCCCTGTCACTGCTCGCCGTCATGTTCACCGACGCCAAGGAGCGGGCCAAGGCCTTCGGCATCTACGGAGCCATCGCGGGCGGCGGCGGCGCCGTCGGCCTGATCCTCGGCGGCTTCCTGACCGAGTACCTGAACTGGCGCTGGACCTTCTTCGTCAACATCCCCTTCGCGATCGTCGCGGCCGTGGGCGCCTGGATGGTCATCCGTGAGCCCGCCGGGTCCCGCAACCGCGCGCCCCTCGACATCCCGGGCGTGATCCTTTCCACCACCGGTCTCGTCGCCCTCGTGTACGGCTTCACCCGCGCCGAGTCCGCCGGCTGGTCGGACGCCCTGACGGTCACCATGTTCGTCGCCTCGGCGCTGCTGCTGTCCGCCTTCGTCCTCGTCGAGTCCCAGGTGAAGTCCCCGCTGCTGCCGCTGCGCGTCCTGCTGGAGCGCAACCGTGGCGGTGTCTACCTCTCGCTCGGCCTCGCCGTCATCTCGATGTTCGGCCTCTTCCTCTTCCTCACCTACTACCTGCAGGTCGTGAAGGGCTTCTCGCCCGTCAAGACCGGCTTCGCCTTCCTGCCGATGATCGCGGGCATGATCGCGGGCTCCACCCAGATCGGCGCCCGCCTGATGACCCGCGTCCCGCCGCGCCTGCTGATGGGCCCGGGCTTCATGGTCGCCGGCCTCGGCATGCTGCTGCTGACCCAGCTGGAGGTCGGGTCCTCGTACCCGGCGCTGATCCTGCCGGCGCAGCTGCTGCTCGGCCTCGGCATGGGTACGGCGTTCATGCCGGCGATGTCCCTGGCCACGCACGGGGTGAACCCGGCCGACGCCGGTGTCGCCTCCGCCATGGTCAACACCTCGCAGCAGGTCGGCGGCGCCATCGGCACCGCGCTGCTGAACACCATCGCCGCCTCGGCGACCACCGCCTACCTGACCGACCACGCGGCCGAGGCCGCTGCGGGCGGCCCGGCGGCGCAGCTGATCCAGGCACAGGCCATGGTCGAGGGCTACGCGTCCGCCATCTGGTGGGCGGTCGGCATCCTGGTCGCCAGCTCGGTCATCGCGCTGACGCTGATCAACACCGGCCGTCCGGGTGCCGGTGGCCCGGTGGCCTCCGGTTCCGGCGAGGAGGCCGAGCTCAAGGTCCCGGTGATCGCCCACTGATCGGGGCCGAGGGCCCACGGGAATGACTGATGACCCCGTCTCGTTCAAATTTGAACGAGACGGGGTTAGTCTGTTTCGGTACGCATTTCAACTACGCGGAGGAGCGCCCGCTGTGAACCGCATACCGGCCCTGTACCTGAGCCACGGCGCACCCCCGCTGGCCGACGACCCGATCTGGCCCGGCGAGCTCGCCGCCTGGTCCGCCGACCTGCCGCGCCCCCGGGCGATCCTGATGGTCTCCGCCCACTGGGAGGAGGCCCCGCTCGCCCTCGGCGCCACGGAGCGCGTCCCGCTCGTGTACGACTTCTGGGGCTTCCCCGAGCACTACTACCGGGTCCGCTACGACGCCCCCGGCGCCCCGGAGCTGGCCGCCTCGGTCCGCAAACTGCTGCGCGCCCCCGGCACCCCCGTCCAGGACATCCCCGACCGCGGCCTGGACCACGGGGCGTACGTCCCCCTGGTGGAGATGTACCCGGAGGCCGACATCCCGGTCCTCCAGATCTCCCTGCCCACGCTGGACCCGGCCGGCCTGATGGACATCGGCCGCAAGCTCGCCCCGCTGCGCGACGAGGGCGTGCTGATCGTGGGCAGCGGCTTCTTCACCCACAACCTGGCGGCGCTGCGCCACACGGGCCCGGGCGTCCCCGGCTGGTCGGCGGAGTTCGACGCGTGGGGCCGCGAGGCCCTGGCCGCGTCCGACGTGGACGCCCTGCTGGACTTCGAGCACAAGTCCCCGGCGGGCCGCCTGGCCCACCCCCGCACGGAACACTTCGCCCCGCTCTTCGTCACCCTCGGCGCGGCCGAATCCGACCTCACCGCCGCCCGCACCCCTGTGGACGGCTTCTGGATGGGCCTCTCGAAGCGCTCCCTCCAGTTCGGCTAGTGCTGTGACCCGGTGGACCTTTCCGGTCACAGCACCAGGACCGCGCGATGCACCGGTGGCCGCTTCGGTGACCACGAGCCCCTCGGCCGGTCCTGGCCCCTCAGTCGGACGGGTGGTGGCCCAGGCGCTTCTCGTACCAGCGGACGTCCCAGTACCGGCCGAACTTCCAGCCCGCCTCCGTGAACTCTCCGACCCGGCGGAAGCCGAAGCGCTCGTGGAGGCGCACCGAGGCCTCGTTCGGCAGGGCGATCCCGGCGAAGACGCGGTGCACGGGCTCCTCGGCCAGGGCCGCGAAGAGCGCCTCGTAGAGGAGCGTGCCGATGCCCCGGCCGACCGCGTGCGGCGCGAGGTAGACGCTCGCCTCCACCGATGAGGCGTAGGCCGGTTTGGGGCGGAATGCGCTGCTCGTGGCGTATCCGGCCATTCGATCGCCTGTCCAGGCAACCAGAAGCCGGTGCGGCCCGTCTTCAGGGTGGGAGTGCAGCCAAGGGCGGCGCTGTTCCGGAGTGAAGACGGCCGTGTCGAATGTGACGGCAGTCTCACGGACGTAGTGGTTGTAGAGGTCCGTGAGGGGCGCCAGATCGGCTTCCGTACCGGGCTTGACCTGCACCTCTTCGAGATCTTGTGACATCCGCTCCCCTCCGGTGGTGGGGCAGGATACTGCAAGATCTCGAAAAACAGGGAGCGGCGTGGGAATTCTGTCCCGATTCCAGTCGTTGTTTCCTTCGGAAGCGGGCACTCGGGAGAGTGTCCGTGACGCACCGGACCGGTCGGCAGCCGTCCGGCGGCGTCCACCAGCCGCACCGCGACCGAACACTTCGCAAGGGAGCACGCATGGCAACCCGCGCCGCCGCCCGCCGTCAGTCCACGAGCAGCGCCCGCGCTGTGGGCGGGGAGATCGCAGACCGCGACCTGGTCGGCATGTACCTGGACGAGATCGCGCGCACCCCGCTGCTCGACGCCGCCAAAGAGGTGGAGCTCTCCCAGATCATCGAGGCGGGCGTCTACGCCCAGCAGATCCTCGACGGCGCGATAGAGCGCGACGGGGACACCCCGGCCCGCGAGGAGCTGGAGACGCTGGCCGCCGAGGGCGAGCGGGCCAAGGAAGTCTTCATCCGTTCGAACCTCCGCCTCGTCGTGGCCGTCGCCCGCCGCTATCCGCGCAGCGGCCTGCCCCTCCTCGACCTGATCCAGGAGGGCAACGCGGGCCTGGTCCGCGCCGTCGAGAAGTTCGACTACGCCAAGGGCTTCAAGTTCTCCACGTACGCCACCTGGTGGATCCGGCAGGCGATCACCCGGTCCATCGCGGACCAGTCCCGCACCATCCGCCTCCCCGTCCACCTCGTCGAGGAGCTCGGCCGGATCCGCCGCGTCCAGCGCGAGTTCAACCGCGAGAACGGCCGCGAGCCGGAGCACGCCGAGATCGCCGCCGAGCTGGACTCGACGGAGAAGCGCGTGGGTGACGTACTGGACTGGGCGCGCGACCCGGTCAGCCTCAACATGTCGGTCGACGACGACGGCGACACGCAGTTCGGTGACCTCCTGGAGGACACCTCGGCGATCTCGCCCGAGCAGTCCGTGCTCTCCCTGCTGCGCAGCGAGGAGCTGGAGGACCTGCTGGGCAAGCTCGACCAGCGCACGGCGTCGATCATCAAGATGCGGTACGGCATCGACGACGGCCGCGAGCGGACGCTGACGGAGGTCGGCAAGCAGCACGGCCTGACCCGTGAGCGGATCCGCCAGATCGAGAAGCACGCGCTCCTGGAGTTGAAGCGGATGGCGCGCGACACCGGCTTCGACGCGGTGGCCTGACCGGCCCCGCCCCCGAACGAGCCCCGGTGCCTATCCCCCCCAGGCGCCGGGGCTCTCTCCTGCCCGGCACAACCCAGCCCCGCCGGCGTTTGAGGCGCGGGGGTCCGGGGGCGGAGCCCCCAGGGGCCGTGGCGGAGCCCCGGCTACGGCGCGCCCGCCGCCGACGTGAGCCGAGCGGCCAGCGCACCGGCCGCATCCCGAAGCGCCGCAGGCCCCCGCACGGTGAACGCCAGCCCCGTCAGGGCCAGCCGGGCCACCGTCCACTCCGGCACGTCCGCGCTCTCGAAGCTCACCGAGGTCCGCGTCCCGTCCCCCGGCACGGCCGCGGCCCGCAGCCAGGCCGGCAGCTCCGCGGGGCCCGCCGCGAAGTCGACCTCCACCCGGTACGGCTGCTTCTCCCCGCCCCGCAGCCCCCGCCGGACGAACTCCTCCGCCTCCATCGGCAGGTCCCGCCGCGCGAACCGGGCCCCCGTCGCGAAGGCCTCGTCGACCCGGTCCACCCGGAAGGTCCGCCAGTCCTCCCGCTCCAGGTCGTAGGCGACCAGGTACCACCGGCTCCCGGTGCTCACCAGCCGGTACGGCTCCACCAGCCGCCGCGACTCGGCCCCGTTCCCCGCCCGGTACGCGAACCGCAGCCGCTCCGGCCCCGCCACCGCCGCCGCCATCGTGGTCAGCGTCCGCGGGTCGACGCTCGCCCCGTCGCCGCGGGACAGCGCGATCGTGGCCGATTGGAGCGCGCTCACCCGGTGCCGCAGTCGTGAGGGCAGGACCTGCTCCAGCTTCGCCAGGGCCCGTACGGAGGCCTCCTCGACCCCCTCGATCGCATGGCCGGCCCCCGCCCGCAGCCCCACCGCGATCGCCACCGCCTCCTCGTCGTCCAGCAGCAGCGGGGGCATCGCCGCCCCCGCCACCAGCCGGTATCCGCCCTCGGCGCCCAAGGTGGCCTCCACCGGGTAGCCGAGGTCCCGCAGCCGCTCGATGTCGCGCCGGATGGTTCGCGCGCTCACGTGCAGCCGCTGTGCCAGCTCGCTCCCTGGCCATTCCCGCGGGGTCTGCAGGAGGGACAGCAGGGACAGCAGTCGTCCGGGTGTGTCGGTCATGGATCCAGGCTGCCGGCGAAATAGGACACGGACTGACCTAGACGCCGTCTAAGTTTCTCCTCATGAGCACCGAGACGTCCAAGACATCGCCCGAAAGAGAGAACGGGCCCGTACAAGAAGAGCGGAACGACGTAGCCCACGACGCACCCAGCTCGTCCGCCGACCGCCGCCGCTGGCTGGCGCTCGCCATCGTGATGACCGCGGCCTTCATGGACCTGGTCGACGTCACGATCGTCAACATAGCCATCCGCACCATGCGTGAGGACTTCGGAGCCTCCACCAGCGCGATCCAGTGGATCACCGCGGGCTATGCCCTCGCCTTCGCCGCAGGCCTGATCACCGGCGGCCGTCTCGGTGACATCTACGGCCGCAAGCGCGTCTTCCTCATCGGCATCGCCGGGTTCACCGCGGCCTCGCTGCTCTGCGGCATCGCCGCGAACCCGGACATCCTCGTCGTGGCCCGACTCCTCCAGGGCGGTATGGCCGCTCTGATGGTGCCGCAGGTCCTGGCGATCATCCACGTCACCTTCCCGCCCCAGGAGCGCGGCAAGGTCTTCGGCATGTTCGGCGCGATCGTGGGCCTCGCCGCCGTCTCGGGTCCGCTGCTCGGCGCGCTGCTCATCGAGTGGGACCTCTTCGGTCTCGGCTGGCGCCCGATCTTCCTGATCAACCTGCCCGTCGGCATCATGGGCGTGATCCTGGGCCGCAAGTTCATCGCCGAGTCCAAGGCCCCCAAGGCGCTGCGGCTGGACCTGGTCGGCGTCGTCCTCGCCACCCTCGCCCTGGTCCTGCTGATCTTCCCGCTGACCCACGGCCACGAGAACGACTGGCCGCTGTGGGGCTTCGTCTGCATGGGCGCGGCGCCGTTCGTCTTCGCCGCCTTCATCGCGTACGAGAAGTACAAGATCAAGAAGGATGGTTCTCCGCTCGTCGAGCTCTCCCTCTTCAAGGTCAAGAGCTTCGCCGGCGGTATCGCCGTCCAGCTGACCTTCGGCATCGCGACCGGCATCTTCTTCCTGGTCTGGACGATGTACATGCAGATGGGCCTCGGCTGGAGCGTGCTGCGCGCGGGCCTGACCGGCATCCCGTTCTCCATCGCGGTCTCGGTCGCCGCCGGCCTCTCGGTCGAGAAGCTCGTCCCCCGCTTCGGCCGCAAGGTGCTCCAGGCCGGCGCGCTGGTCATGGCCGCCGGTCTGCTCCTCTACATCTGGGAGTCGCAGCACTACGGGATGGAGATCGCCTCCTGGCAGATGGCCGCCCCGCTGATCGTGATGGGCGTCGGCATGGGCCTGATCGTGGCTCCGCTGAACGACACCGTGCTCTCCCAGGTGCCGCGCGAGCACGCCGGATCCGCCTCGGGTCTGATCAACACCACCGGCCAGATGGGCAACGCGCTGGGTCTCGCGCTGACCTCCGTCGTCTTCTTCGGTCTGATCGACGACGACATGGTCTTCGGCCCGCCGTACGTGGAGGCCTTCCGCGGCGCGCTGTGGTGGGTCGTGGCCGTACTGGTCGTGATCTTCGCGGTGATGTTCGTACTGCCGCGCAGGGCGCTGCCGATGGAGGAGCGCGAGGGCGCCGCCGAGCACGCCGGCCGCACCCCCGAGAAGGTCCCGGTCGCCTGAGCCGGCCCCCACGCACCATCGAACGGACATGTCCGCCCTCCGGGGCGGCATGTCCGTTCTTTTTTGTTTCCGTCCACACCCTTGCGTACAGTGGTGCGAATCCGCCAATTAGTGAATGAAACGGACATGTATCCAGATGTGCGCACCGGAGCGACGTCCCGAGATCCCGCACCTCGCCCCCGACGACAAGGCCTTGATCGAGGCCGCCGGTACGGAAGTCGTGCTCGCATGATCCTCACCGTCACCCCCAACCCCTCCCTCGACCGGGCCTACGAGGTCCCCCCGCTGGACCGCGGCCGAGTGCTGCGCGCCGGCGGTGAACGGGTCGACCCCGGGGGCAAGGGCGTCAACGTCTCCCGCGCCGTGGCCGCCGCGGGTGTCCGTACGACGGCGGTCCTCCCGCTCGGCGGCGCCCCCGGCATCCTTCTCGCCGAACTCCTCGGCGCTCAGGGCGTGGACGTCACGGCCGTCTCGATCACCGGTCAGACCCGCTCGAACATCGCGCTCACCGAACCCGACGGCACCCTCACCAAGATCAACTCACCCGGCCCGGCGCTCTCCCCGCAGGAATCCGCCCTCCTCCTGGACACCGTCCGCTCCGCCGCCACCGAAGCCACCTGGGTCGCCTGCTGCGGCAGCCTCCCGCGCGGCGTCGGACCCGACTGGTACGCCGACCTGGTCGCCCGGGCGCACGCGGCGGGCGCCCGTATCGCCCTGGACCCTTCGGGCCCCGCGTTGCCGGAGGTGGCGGCGGCCCGGCCGGAAGTGATCAAGCCTGACGCGTCCGAGCTGGCGACCGCGGTGGGACGCCCGCTGCCCACCCTGGGGGACGTGGTCAAGGCCGCCGAGGAGCTCCGCGATCGGGGCGCGGGGGCCGTACTGGCCTCCCTCGGCGGGGACGGCCAACTCCTGGTCTCGGCGGAGGGCACCTACTACGGCACCGCCCCGGCCCCGGTGGTGCGCAGCACCGTAGGGGCGGGCGACGCCTCGCTGGCCGGCTTCCTGATCGCGGGCGGCACCGGCCCGGGCGCCCTCGCCTCGGCCCTGGCCCACGGCGCGGCCGCCGTCCAACTGCCGGGCAGCGCCATGCCGACCCCGGCGGACCTGCGCCCCGACCGGGTCCGCGTCACCGAGGACCCACCCCTGGACCTCCAGCTCACCGACCCCGGTACCCCCTAGGGGGTGTCTCGCCGGTCAGGGCGGATCACCGTACGCGGGCGCGCAGTTCCATCGCTCCGCGGGCGGCCGCCTCGCTCTCGTACACCTCGCACATGTGCCGCCCGTCGGGCGTCGCCGTGTGCTCGACCTCCCACAGGCTGACCTCGGTCCCGTCCAGCAGCACGAAGGCGTGCTCGTACAGGCTGAAACCCGCGCCCCGCCCGTCCGCGAGGCAGTGCCGCGCGCCGAACGCCTGCGTGATCTGGTGCGCGTACGCCGACCGCAGCAGCGTCGTCACCGGCTCACCCGGCCGGTCGGCGTTCTCCGCGCGGCGCAGCACCCGCCGGGCGTGGTCGGCGGAGTCCTCCACCGCGTACTCCCGGTGCCGGCGCATCGGGGCCTGGGCCGCGTACAGCGCGCTCAGCAGCGCCACGTCGCCCTCCGGCTCGTCCTCGCCCGGCACCAGCACCGGGTCCGGGGACGCCCCGGCCGAGGCCTCACCGAACAGCCGGGTCACGGCCAGGCAGGTCTCCGCCTTGCTCGCGAAGACCTCGTGCCGGACGGACCGGTCGCCCTCCAGTCGGTAGGTCAGCTCCCACAGCGAGACCGAACCGCCGTCGGTCAGCAGATAGGTGTGCCGGTGGGTCTCCCGCCAGATGCCCGCCTCCGGGCTGTGGTGGGTGGTGTAGAGCGAAGAGCTGTGGGCGAGCGCCGTGCCGAGGCGCTCGACCAGCCTGTCCGGCAGGTCGAAGGAGTTGAGGGCGCGGCCGAGGAGTCGTTCGAGGTGCGCCTCGGTTGTCTCGTACGGATCGCTCAAGGTGGGTCTCCAGGCCGTCGCAGCTTGTCACTTCGCGGAAGCTCAACGTAACCCCTGGTTCTGACATCACGTCCGGGGTTCGGTAAAACGTCCGGGAAGCATCGGAGGTTCCCGCCACACCTTCAGGTCAACTTGCGTACGGATGAGCACGGTTGGGCCCGATCTGAGGGGGAGCGCGGGAGTATGGGCCACATGGCAACGAATACAGTGGGCCTCCCGCGCCAGCAGGTACGGCCCCGTAGTGGACACGAGGGCGAACAGGGTCCCGCTCCGTCGGGGTTGGCCTGGCTGCTGGCCGTCACCGGGGCGGCCGGGCTGCTGGCCTCGTGGGTGATCACCCTCGACAAGTTCCTCCTGCTGGAGGACCCGGACTTCAAGCCCGCGTGCAGTCTCAACCCGGTCGTCTCCTGCGGCAGCGTGATGACGAGCGAGCAGGCGGCGGCCTTCGGCTTCCCCAATCCGATGCTGGGGCTCGTCGCGTACGCCGTCGTGGTCTGCGTCGGCGTGAGCCTGCTGGCGGGCGCCCGCCACCGCGGCTGGTTCTGGCTCGGACTGAACGCCGGCACGCTCTTCGGCGTCGGCTTCTGCAGTTGGCTGATGGTCCAGTCGCTCTACGAGATCAACGCGCTCTGCCTGTGGTGCTGTCTGGCCTGGGTCGCGACCCTGCTGATGTTCTGGGCGGTCACCGCGCACAACGTCCGTACGCGCGTCCTGCCCGCCCCCGGCCCGCTGCGGGGCTTCTTCACCGAATTCGGCTGGGCCCCGCCCGCCCTGCACATCGGAGTGATCGGCATGCTGATCCTCACCCGCTGGTGGGACTTCTGGACCGGCTGACCGCCGGGGGCGGAACATGAAGAGGGCCCCGGCGGCTGGACGCCGCCGGGGCCCTCTTCATTCACTCCACAGGCTCAGCGGCCCGCGATCACCCGAAGGGCGGAGGAACCGGAGATCAGCTGCCGGCCGAGAGGTTGCCGGAGAGGACCGGGATGTTGTCCAGGATGTGCGAGAGCGGCTCGTCGCCCTTGGCCTGGGTCGAGTTCTCGGTGCACTGCTGGTTCTGCGGGTTGGACAGGACGTTGATGTCCTGGACGCCGATGTTGAGCGCGGCGAGGATCGACTGGGCGTTGACCTTCGCCGGCAGGCCGATGCAGGGCTTGTTGAGGGTGCCCTGGACCAGGCTGAGCTGCGGGCTCATGTCGCCGTGGGTCTTCTGGTTGCCGTAGATCTGCTGGGCACCGTTGCCGTTGACGGTGTTGACCCCGTTGTCGTTGCCGATGGCCATGGCCGGGGCCGCGGCGGCAGCGCCCGCGCCGATCGCAACGGCGGAGACCGCGGCGGCGGTCATGAACTTCTTGAACATCTTGATCCTTCTGTCGCACGAGTGCCCGCTGATGGAGCGCCCTGGTCAACTGCCCGACCTGGGGGTTGGTTCCGCTGCTTCACTCAAACGGCCTGCGAGTGTCGAGGTTTTCCCCACCCCGGGTGAGTGGGCTCCGGACGCCTGCGCGAAGCCCGTACGCGGCCGGCACCGATCGGGGTTCCGGTTGCGCACCGTGCGAGGTCTTCGCACGGTGGGTGAGGAAGCGGAACGATTGGGTCCGCTCCCGTGTCCCCACCACGAAGGAACATCCATGCACCGCACGAAGCCGTCCCGCGCCCGCCTCCTCGTCCCGGCGGCCCTCGCCGTCGTCATACTGTCCGGCGCGGCTGCCCCCGCGGGCGCCGTGGAGGGTGACGGCTCCGCGGCCCTCACCGATCGAGTGGCCTCCGTCAAGAAGCAGGTCGGGAAGATCGAGCGGCGCGCGGCGGCCGCCGGTCCCATCGACGACCTCCTGGCGGGCCTCACCAAGACCCTCGAAGGTCTTCTCGCGACGGTCGGGGGTCTGCTGCCCGCCGGGGTGACGCTGCCGCCGATCGAGCTGCCGAAGCTGCCGGACATCAAGCTCCCCGAGCTTCCCGACCTGTCCGGCCTCATCCCCCAGCTCCCGCCGGTGGACGCCCTGCCCGAGGTCCCGAACGCCCCGGCGATCCCGAACACCCCGGCGATCCCGGACACCCCCGTGATTCCCGAGCTTCCGGACATTCCGGCCCTCCCGTAGGGCCGGTACAGGCCGGTAACCCGTCGGATGGTTACGACAATTGAGCCGAACAGGTCTCATCGTGCGCGTGGCCGTGTCGTCTGGGAAGCTGGACCGTTTCGCTCGATGTGAGCCCCGGATCGGGGCAGAACGTCGAACAGAAGGTGCACTTCCCATGAACTCTGCCAAGAAGGCCGCCCTGGTCCTGGCCACCGCTGGTCTCGCCGCGGCCGGTGCCGCCGGCTCCGCCGCCGCCGACTCGTCGGCCGAGGGCGCGGCCGTGGGTTCCCCCGGCGTCCTGTCCGGCAACCTGCTCCAGGTGCCGGTGCACGTCCCGGTCAACGTCTGCGGCAACACCGTGAACGTCGTCGGCCTGCTGAACCCCGCGTTCGGCAACGTCTGCATCAACCACTGACGTCTGCACCGACTGTGGGCGCCCCGGCCTTGCCGGTGGCGCCCACAGTCGTGTCGGCGGGTGGCCGGCCGGGACGGTTCACTGACCGCCGTTGAGCTTCACGCCACCGAGCATCGGGGACGCCTGGGTGGCGCCGTTCGCGAGGCCGAGCACGGTGCCGGGTACGTCGTTGCGGACCTTGTTGACCCTCTGGGCGGTCCCCACGACCTTGTTGACGGTGTCGCCCTGCTCGGCCAGCCCGTTGCCGACCGTCTGCGGAAGGGATTCGGAGACGGGCCCGACGGCGTTCAGCGTCTCGGTCACCCCGCCGGTCAGGCTCATCGGGGGCATCGCGGCCGCGGGCTCGGCGGCGAAGGCGGTGGCGGAGGCGCCGAGGGCGGCGACGGAGCCGACGACGACAGCGGCGACCTTCGTGAGCTTCATTATCGAAATCCTCTTCTTTCGTGGACAGAGGCGTCAGTGGCGACCGTCGCGCCACTTTCACCCTGGGTAACGATTACCCGTCGCTACGGAAACGCGAACGCGCGCGCTTATGTGGTGCGGGCATGACAGTGGCCGGAGAATCTGACGAGGGATTCTCCGGCCGATATTTATTCCGATTACCGGTATTGCCGGTCAGGAGACGCGCGACCGCCGGTACAGAATGGCGCCGCCCAGGATCAGGGCGGTGGCGAGGGCCGCCGCGGCCGCGGGCTGCCCCGCGCCGGTCTCGGCCAGCATGGGCCCGGTCACGTGCGCCGGAGCGGGGGCCGACGGCTGTGGTACGGGAGCGGGCGCGGGGACGGGCGCCGGCGCCGGGGCGGGGGCCGGCACCGGGGGGAGGGTGACCGGGGTGTCACCGCCCGGGGCGGCCGGCGGCTGGTCCGCGGGAGGTACGACCTCGGGCGCGGGCAGCGGAGCCGGAGCCGGGTGCTCCACGGGCAGGCTGCCGTGCGGCGGTCCGGGGGCGGGCCCCTCCTCCACCACGGGAGCCGGGCCGGGCGCGGGGGCCGGCAGGGGGTGCGGAGCCTCCTCGACCGGGGCCGGGGCGGGCTCCGGGGCGGGCAGCGTGTGCGGCGGCTCCTCGACCGGGGGCGCCGGGGCCTCCGGGACCGGTTCCGGCGTGGGCAGCGGGGCCGGGTGCTCCTCCACCGGTTCCGGCATGGGGTGCGGCCGCTCGGGCGCGGGGGGAGCGTGGTGCGCCGGCGGGGGCGGCGGTGACGACTCGGGGTGGTCGTCGCACTCCTCCTTGCCCCGCTGCTCACCGGGGCCGCCGTAGCCACCTTCGTGGCGCGGCTCCTCCTGGCGCGGCTTCGCGTGCCGCGGTCCGTCCTGTCGGGGCTGCTCGTGGCGGGCCTGCTCGTGCCGGGGCTGCTCGTACCCGCCCGCGTGACGCGGCGATCCGTGGCGCTGCTCCGGCACCGCGTGCCGGCCCTCGCGCTCGTCGAGGTGGCGCTCGAGGGCCCGGGCGTTCTCGGGGCTGAGGTAGCGCCCGTAGTCGTAGCCGTCGTCCGTGTGCGAACCGGTGTCGGTGACGCACGTGTTCCCCATCGCAGGGTTGAGCGCCGCACCGCCGTCCACGCTGTTGCCGCACACGTTCGGTGCGAAGGTGATCGGTACCGAGACGCTGTTGCCGGCCAGCACGCCCGGTGAATGCGAGGCCTCGGCGCTCGCTCCGGGGTGCGCGTAGGCCGCGCCGGTCGCGATCGACAGCAGACTCGACGCGGCTGCCGCCGTGAGCATCCCCTTGCCCAGTACCTGTCGGCTCAGTACCTGTCGCATGGGTCCTTCCCTGTCTACCGGCGCCATGGCCGGTGTGGAATCGGAGGTGGCCTCGGAGTGCACCGCCGTGCACTCCGAGGCCACCCCGAGGAGGCTTGCCCTCGCGGGCAGAAGCGCTTCGTCAGGCGTTGACGCAGGTGTTGCCGAACGCCGGGTTGAGCAGCGCGATGATGTTCACGGTGTTGCCGCAGACGTTGACCGGGACGTGGACCGGCACCTGGGCCAGGTTGCCGGACAGGACGCCGGGAGAACCCACGGCCTTGCCGTCGGCGGCCGAGTCGGCCATGGCGGGGGAGGCGGCACCGGCGAGCATGAGAGCGCCGGCGGCCAGCACCACTGCCTTCTTGTACGTCATTTTAATTTCTTTCCTTCCCGCAGAGGCGTGTCCACTGCAGAATTAACAACGAGCGGTTCGGGAAAAAGAAACCGCACATTCTCGGTGGCCTGTCGGTAATTCACCCCGATGCCCGGTCCGCTGTTCGGATCGAATTCCGGGGGCCGACGGATGTGTATCGACAATTCAGGGGGCCGGGAAGTTTTCCGGCCCTGCATGCGGCGAGGCCGCCGCGACCCGGTGGGTGCGACGGCCTCGCGGGCGGGGCCTCGGTCAGCTGCCGTTCGAGACGTTGCCGGAGAGGACCGGGATGTTGTCCAGGATGTGCGAGAGGGCCTCGTCGCCCTTGGCCTGGGTGGAGTTCTCGGTGCACTGCTGGTTCTGCGGGCTGGACAGGACCGGGATGTCCTGGACGCCGACGTTGATCAGGGCCAGCACGGACTGCACGTTGGCCTTCGCGGGGAGGGCGATGCAGGGCTTGTTGAAGGAGCCCTGGATCAGCGCCATCTGCGGGCTCATGTTGCCGTAGGTGGCCTGGTTGCCGTAGATCTGCGCGGCGCCGTTGCCCTGGACGGTGTTGACGCCGTTGTCGTTGCCGATCGCCATCGCCTGCGGAGCCATGGCGGCGCCGATGCCCACGACCGAGGCGGCAACCGCGGCCGAGGCCATCATCTTCTTGATCATTGTCGTCCCTTTTTTGCAGGATTGCCCGGTAGCGGAGCACCCGGATCAACGCCGCCACCCCGGTTCGGGTTGCGTGGCTTCACCCGGATGCGGGCGTTTCGGGCGGCACGGTTGACGGTCAGGCGCTGATGCAGGTGTTGCCGAACGACGGGTTCAGCAGGGCGATCACGTTCACCGTGAGGCCGCAGGCGTTGACCGGGACGTCGACGGGCACCTGGAGCAGGTTGCCGCTCAGGACGCCGGGGGACCCCGCCGTGACGCCGTGAGCCGTCGCGCCGTCCCCGCCGTGCGCGGAGGCGAGGCCCGCGCCGCCGATCAACGCGGCGGCGCCCGCGACGGCGATGGTGGTGCCGCGCACCAGCCTCTTCTTCATCTCCGTATTTCCTTTCGGTTCGAACAATGGTGCAACCCATAACGACCCGCCCGTTGCGAGGGTGCGTGCTATCGCCCAAAAGGCCGTACGAGCGAGTCCGACGTGATTTCCGGCCCGAGTTCTGACAAAGTTCACTCCTGTTTTGTCCCCTTGATCGAAAATGGAGACAGGGTCATGGGTTCCTCCCGCAGAATCCTCGGCACGCTCGGTCTGCTGTCCTGCCTCACCCTTTCCGTGAACCCCCAGACGGCGGGGGCGGCGGCTCCCGCTCCCAAGGAGCTGCCCCGGATCCCCTTCACCCAGCGTTACCAGTCCGTGCAGCACGGCGGGCTGGTGCGCGCCTCCAACTCCGGAATCAGCTGCCGCAAGGAGCAGGCCCCGCAGGCCGAGCCGTGCGCCGAGGTCAAGAAGGGTGCGGCGGGGGTCAACAGCGACTTCGAGATGTTCTACAGCGAGGTCGACAAGGACCCGGACACCTACAACTCCACCCGGGCCGAGCTCAAGGTCCCGCAGGGCGCGAAGGTCTCGTACGCCCGGCTCTACTGGGGCGGGAACCTCCGGGTGGGTGAGCAGAAGCCGCCGGAGGACGACGGCCGGGTGCTGGTCGCCGAACCCGGCGGCGCGTACAAGGAGGTCCTCGCCGACACGGTGATGGGCCACCGCACGGACGCGGGCAGCGACGCCTACCAGGCTTCCGCCGACGTGACCCCACTGGTCCGCAAGGGTGGCGCCGGCATGTGGACGGTGGCCCAGCTCAACATCGCGATGGGCCACTCCGAGGTGGGGGCCTGGGGCGGCTGGACGCTGGTCGTCGCCTACGAGCACCCGCAGGAGCCGGTACGCCGGATCTCGCTGTGGGACGGCTTCGAGTCGCTCGCCGCCCGGGCGGGGGACGGAACCGTCGAGATCGAGGGACTGGACGCACCGGCCGGCTCCGCGGGCCGGATCGGCGTGGTCGGGTACGACGGGGACCGCGGCACCCTCGGGGATTCACTCACCGTGACGGCCGACAGTGGCCGCCGGGTGAGTCTCAGCGATGGAGAAAATCCTTTTAATGATGTTATGAATTCCACGATCACGGAATTCGGCGATCAGTCGTTCGTGCGACAGCCCGAACATGTGAATAATCTCGGATATGACGCGGACGTGTTCGACCTGAGCCCCGCGCTGTCCGATGGTGCCCGCAGTCTGAACTTCAGGTTCACGGGTGAAAGTCAGGGTCATTTCCTCGGTGTGCTCTTCGTTCAGACAGACGCGCGCCGCTGAACGTAGGAGACCACTCCACGTGCCCAGTCAACCTCGGTCGGCACAGCCCACGACCGTCCTCCATCTCGTACAACCCGTCGACGGCGGTGTGGCCAGGGTCGTCACCGACCTCGTCCGCGCGCAGACCGCCGAAGGGCTGCGCACCGTCGTCGGGTGTCCGCCCGGCGGCACCCTCGGCCACACCGCCCGTGCCGCCGGGGCCGAAGTGCTCACCTGGCGCGCCGGGCGGGCCCCCGGGCCCGGGCTGCCCGCCGAGATCATCGGCGCCCGGCAGGTGCTCCACCGGGTACGCCCCGACCTCCTGCACGCCCACAGCGCCAAGGCCGGCCTCGCCGGCCGGCTCGCCGCACGCGGGAGCCTGCCCACCGTCTACCAGCCCCACGCCTGGTCCTTCGACGCGGTCGGCGGCGCCACCGGCGCGCTCGCGCTGCGCTGGGAGCGGTACGGGGCCCGCTGGGCCGATCGGGTGCTCTGCGTCAGCGACGCCGAACGCCGCGCGGGCGAGACAGAGGGGATCACCGCCCGTTGGTCGGTGATCCGCAACGGCGTGGACCTGGACCACTTCCGCCCCGGCGGACCGGACCCCGACCGGGACCGGGCCCTGGCCCGCGCCGAACTGCCCCTGCCCGCGGACTTCCCGGCCGACGGGCCGCTCGCCGTCTGCGTCGGCCGGATCTGCCACCAGAAGGGGCAGGACATCCTGCTGAAGGCCTGGCCCGAACTGCTCGCCACCGTCCCCGGAGCCCGCCTCGCCCTCGTCGGGGACGGCCCCGACACCGAACGGCTGCGCCGCATCGCCGCGCAGTCCGGCGCCGGCGTGCACTTCGCGGGCGCCGCCGCCGACATCCGACCGTGGCTTCGGGCCGCCGATCTCGTTGTACTGCCGTCGCGGTGGGAAGGCATGGCGCTCGCCCCGCTCGAAGCCATGGCCTGTGGCCGCCCGGTCCTGGTCTCCGACGTCAGCGGTGCCAGGGAAAGCCTGCCGCCGGGCCAGGGACGCCTGTGCCTGGTGCCGCCGGAGGACCCGACGGCCCTGGCCGAGGCCCTGGGACGGCTGCTCGCCGGGCCGCAGCTCCTCGCCGAACTCGGCGAGCAGGCCCGGCAGCACGCCCGGACCGACTTCGACGTGCGGCGGACCACGGACGCGGTCACCGGTCTGTACCACGAACTGCTGGGCAGGCCCCGGCCCTTGAACCAGGAGCGCATCAGCCGATGACGATGGACAGCGCACCCGCCCGGCACACCGGGCAGGGCGGCACGGGGCCCACCGGCGCAGGCGCCTTCGCGCCCGCGCACCCCGCTACGGCCCGCCGTTCAGCGACCGCCATCCACCCCCCGCGCGGGCCCCGGGCCGAGCAGGCCCGCTCCGCCGTACGCACCCGGCGCGTCCGCCGTCGCGGCCGCGTGCTCCCGCTGCTCACCGCCGACGCGCTGGCCGCCGTACTCACCGCGACGACCCTGCCCGCGACGGCGCCGCCCGTCTTGTACGCGGCGCCCCTCCTGCTCGCCGCGCTGCACGCGCGGGCCGGGCTCTACCGGCCGCGGCTCGCCCCCTCCGCACTCCTCGAACTGCCCGTGCTGGCCGCGCGGTCCGCCGTCCTGTGGTGCTCGGTCGCCGCCGTGACGGCCGCCGCCGCCCCGGCCCGGGCCATCGGCTGGAGCGCCCTGCTCACCGCCGTCTGCCTGCAGGCCGTACTGGCCTGCGCGGGACGCGGCCTCGTCAACCAGCTCCACCGCCGCTCGGCCGTACGCCGCCCCGCCTCCGCCCTCGTCGTCGGACCCGGCGCCGGGGCGAGCGCGGTGGCCGCCGCCCTGCACGGCCGCCCCGAGTTCGGGCTGCGCCCGGTCGGACTCGCCGACACCGCGACGCCCGCCGAGGGCGACGGGGGCGGCGCCCTGCCGCTGCTCGCCACCCACGAGGACATCCGGCGCGCGGTCATCCAGAACTCCGTCGGGCACGCGGTGTTCACCCGCCCCCCGGAGTCCGACGAGCGCACCGCCTCCCTGGTCCGCCTCTTCCACGACCACGGCTGCCGGCTGTGGCTCGCCGACCCGGCCGGCACCGCCAAGATCACCGGCATGCGGGTGGCGCACCCCACCGACCAGCTGTGGGGATACGCCGTGCAGCCGCTGCTGCCGCGCCCGTCCCGGCCGTTGGAGCGCTGGGCCAAGCGGGGCATCGACACCGTGTTCGCCCTGATCGCCCTGCTCGCCGCCGCACCCGTGATGGGGGCGTGCGCGCTGGCCGTACGGGTCTGGGACGGGCCGGGGGTGATCTTCCGGCAGGAGCGGGTCGGCCTGTACGGGCGCCCCTTCACCCTGCTGAAGTTCCGTACCCTGCGCGCCGACGCGCACGAGGCCGCCACCCGCTGGACCGTCGCCGGTGACCGCGGGATGAGCCCGGTCGGGTCCTTCCTGCGCAAGTCCTCGCTGGACGAGCTGCCACAGCTGTGGAACGTCGTACGCGGTGACATGGCCCTGGTCGGGCCCCGCCCCGAACGGCCCTTCTTCGTCGCCAAGTTCTCCACCGTGCATCCCGGCTACGAGGCCCGGCACCGGATGCCCGTCGGCATCACCGGCCTCGCCCAGATCAACGGCCTGCGCGGGGACACCTCCATCGAGGACCGGGCCCGCTTCGACAACCACTACATCGACACCTGGTCGCTGTGGCAGGACCTGTGGATCCTCGCCCGCACCGCGGCCTCCTTCTTCCGCTTCCGGCTGGGGGGCAGCTGATGAGTCTCGCCCTACCGGGCCGGTGGGTCCGGCCCGACGTGCCGGGTCTGCTGCGCCGGCACTGGCCGCTTCTGCCGCTCGCCGCGACCGTGCTGTTCCTGCTCGCCCCGCTCCCGGCGGGGGACGCCACCGCCTCCGGGAAGGTCGGCCCGGCCGACGCGGCCTCGCTGCTGCTGGTCCTCGTCTGCGCGGTGCAGGCGCTGCGCGGCCGGGTGCGGGAGCTGACCCCGCTGGGCGTGCTCGTGCTCGGGGCGCCGGCCGTGGGCCTCGCGGTCGCCACGATGACCGCGGGGGACCCGTACGCCGCCCTGCCCGGCTTCGTGCGCTACCTGCAGGTCTTCGTCCTGGTCCCGGCGGCCGTGGTGCTGCTGGTGCGCGACGCGGCGGAGTTCCGGCTGGCCGCCGGGTGCTTCGTGGTCCTGGCGCTGGTGCAGGGCGCGGTGGGGGTCGTGCAGTACGCCACCCACACCGGGGCCTCGTACCAGGGCGAGGACGTCCGGGCCGTCGGCACCTTCGGCCCCGGTGACGTCATGGGCATGGCCACCGTCGTGGCGTACGGGCTGATCGTGGCGACCGCCGCCGGGCTCGCTCCGGGCCTGCCGCGTCGCCTGCGGCGGATCGCCGGCGGCTGCGCGCTCGTGCTGATGCTCCCGCTGGTGCTGTCCTTCAGCCGGGGCGCGTGGATCGCCACCTTCGGCGCGGCGGTACTGGTGATGGCCCTGGTCGGGATCCGGCGGGCCCTGAAGGTGGTCGCCGCGCTGGCGGCCGCCGGAGTGGTCCTGGTCGGCGGCTTCGGGGTCGGTTCGGAGATGGTTGCCGAGCGGCTCACCTCCATCACCCAGGTCTCCAGCGCCCCCGACCAGTCGGTGACCGACCGCTACACGATGTGGGCCGCCGCCGAGTCGATGTGGCGCGAGCGGCCGGCGGTCGGGGTGGGGCTCAAGGGCTTCCCGGCCAACCGGGACGGGCACGCCTCGCTGGGCCTGTCCTCCGGCAGCGACACCGCGGGCGCCGGCCAGGCGTACCTGCGCCAGCCGCTGCTCTCCCCGCACAACATGTACCTGCTGATCCTGAGCGAGCAGGGCCTGATCGGCCTGATCGCCCTCGCGGGAGGCTGGGCGGCCCTGCTGGTGGCGGGGCTGCGCCGGCTCGCCTCCGGCGGGGGAGTCAGGGACTGCGGGCTGATCGCGATCGGGCTGTTCGTGTGGCAGCTGACCGACTTCCTCTACGCGGACATCGGGGGGCCGTCCACGGTGCTGACCGGAGTGATCATCGGCCTGGCGGCCTGGTGGGCGCTTCCCTCCCGGGGGGTTGCGGATTCCGGGACCGCCTCCGCGGTGGGTTCACGGGGTAGGGCCCCCGGGGTTGCGGCGCGCCGGTGACGGGCACGACGCCTTGGCGGCCCGCCTCCGGCCCTCCGGCCGGTCCCGGGGGTTACCCCCCCCCCCGGCCCCCCGGCCGGGGCGGGCCACGCCCGTGTCCCGGGTGCCCCGGACCCCGGCCCGTTGCGCTTCCCCGCGGGGACGGACCCCGCGTCCGCCGGCTCCCCGCGGACCGTGCCCGTGCCCGTGCCCGACGTGCCGGCTCCGGTCGCCGGGGCCCCGAGAAGCGCACCCGCGGCCGGGCGGACCGCCGCAGGGCCGTCCGTACCGGCCGCTGCCGACCCGGGATTCGTCGCCGGGGGCCTGCCGGGCCGGGACGATGCCACGGCGGACCGCGGGTTCGTCGCCGGGGGGCGCCCGGGCGGTGATCCGGCTGCACGCAGGCCCGTGTTCGGCTCCGCCGGATATCCGGGCCGAGCCTCGGGCAAGCACAGCGTGCGGGTGGCGGCGCGGGCCGACAGC